>NZ_JBHINE010000015.1:20503-49225 GCF_042194715.1 Bartonella sp. CM120XJJH
AGAGGAAGAAGAGGAAGGATCTGTAGGTACAGGATCACTTGGCTCAGAGGGCGCTGACGGAGAAGGTGTTGGTGTAACAGGCACAGAGGAAGAAGAGGAAGGATCTGTAGGTACAGGATCACTTGGCTCAGAGGGCGCTGACGGAGAAGGTGTTGGTGTAATAGGTGTAGGTAATGGAGTGGGAACAGGGTCTGTAGGTATAGGATCTACCGGCGCAAAAGGTGAAGGTGGAATAGGTAAAATCGTAGAAGAATCTTGTTTAGGACTAATATAAATACCCTCGAGACGAAAATCCCAAAAATCCCGATCTCCTGCAACTAATCTATTCCTAGGATCAGCTTTTCCAAAAGAAGAACTTGGGCCATAAGCACGAAGACGATATTGATAAGGCAAACCATTTATTGCAGTATAATCGCCCATTAGTTTAAAAGAATCTTCACGCGCATATCCAGAAACTTGGATAAGTGAAATACTGTTTCTTCCTTCACCACTCGCTTCCTTTTCTGAAGTTTTGGAAAAATTTTCCATCACGAGCAGTGTAGTGCCGGAAACATCCCCATCGATCAAAATACGATCGGTTTTTTGAGAATCAAACAAACCATCATCATTCAAAAACGTACTGAGCTTAATCTGAACATTACCCTCCGCATTATATGCCTCCTTGTATCGTTTATTCCCGATACGCAATGTTTGATAACCGCTGGATACATCCCGATTGAAAATAAATGTACTATCAGAAAGACTCACAGATGAAAGTGATGAATCTGTAAAAAAAGAACCCTGCAAACCTTTGTATTTGCTTTTTGTGAGATACCAAGTCGAACCACGCGTTAAGACTAATCTAGCAGTAGAAGTATCTTCAACGTGCGCACCCCCTGTAAGGGAAGAAGCGCTTGCTTTAATAGATATAGAAGAGTTCTTTTCAGCTTTTAATAACAAATCACCAGAGATCTTTGTTGCTTCTGATAAATCAAGAGAAACACTAGCTCCATAACCGCCCTGCCCAGTAACATAAATAGCTGTACCATCTGGAACTGTGAAAATTGTCTTTTTTAAACGAACAGATGCGTTTCCCAGAGTGATTCTTGGCTCTTTTGAAACACCTTTTTGTCCATAATATTCGGCCACTGTGTTTGGATCTAATAGATTAAAATACAGACCATACCCCCCCTTTCCCTGCACAGAAATATTTGAGTTCTCAATCTCAATATTTGTCTTCTTTAAAATGTCTGATAGAGCATAATTTTGAATAGGCTGGCCTCTACTATTTACAAAAGCTGAAAAATTTTTAATCAAAAAGCCATGCATATCATTGAGTACAATAGAACTATTCCTCAATTGAACAGCACCACCTTGAAATATGTCAAAAGCCTCTGGTAATTTATCGACACTTTCATTATCAACTATAGCAGTGTATTTTTTTCCTTTTCCCTCAATCGTCATGGTATCGAGAAGATATCTCCCCCCAAACTTTGTTGAAAACGCGCCAATCTCATTAAAAGTAACAGTGCTACCTGACATCCTAACAAATGCATCAAGACCACTTACAATCCCTATACCATTCGCATTCAAATTGTCTGGTTTAATCTCAACATTGACACGAACTAAAGCAACATCCGTCTCTTTGCCTGATGCATAAATAGCATGCGAAGTTCCCTCAATCTTCCCGTCATTCATCTGAATAACTCCATTTAGAACTCGAAGACCGGGGATATCCTTAAAATTTGAATCCGTTAGAATAAGCTTTCCGCTATCTTGTACGAATGCACCATATTGAGATATTTCATCTGGATTATCACCCGTAACAGTTATACGAGACGCATTAACAATTGTGCCTTGCTTTCCTACATATATAGCTGCAATAGGCGCAGCCTCCTGAGATTTTTTTAAGTAATAAACTTTATCTGTGAGAAAGTGTGTTTTTCTATCATCGCATTTATAAAATGGAGCCTCTGGATCACATAAACTTCCAGCAGCTTCAAAATGGGAAATTTGCAAAAAATAAAGAATAGCTGTTGTAAAAATGCATAAAAATATATGATTATAAAATACATTTATCATCATTCTTCCTACCCCACATTTATTAACAAAGAAAAATCAAATAATGTATATTGTAAAATACATAATATAAAATAAATAGTTAATTTAATTATTAATATACTTATATATAAATTATTCTATACTTCATAGATAACTAAAAATGATAGTGTAAGCTACCAGAAAAACTTTCTCCAGAAAACCCTGCTTTGTCAGTCTATGCTGATAATTTATATCTCCACCCAGTGCAAATTTCTAAGATAATTTGGCATTAAATCCCATCCCAGCTTCTAAAGAAGAACCAAAAGCCCCTAATTGGAATTCATCTCCAAACTGTACACGTTGTTTTCCTCCAAAACTATTGGCAAGATGAAGCTTTCCATTGAAAGAAACAACAGGAGCCTCTTCAGAAGCAGCAAGCGTCTTTCTTAAAGAGCCGCCAACACGCATCACCCACAAATCAAATTTTCCTATTTCAATATCAAAACCATCAATATCAGACGCCTTATCAAACCACACCTTTTGATAAATAACCTAAACCTGCGGATCAAAAACAACCCCTTTATGCCCTGTCATAAATGACTTACCCGCAATCAATGAAGCACTCAAAGGTACTCCCTTTAATGTTGTTGTCTTGCTTCTTGCTTGCGTGAAAACATCTCCTTTAAATAAACCATAGAGAAAAAGGCCATCTATATAAAAGCCTGTATCATACTGCATGCTGCCATATTCTGTAATAGACCATTTATCAAATATACTTTTTTCTTTCTTTAACATCTTGAGATTGTAGAGAAATTTTTCCATCATTCCCCATTATTCCAAAGCTCAAAGTGTGATGTGTACCCTAAACCGCATTGAGCAGAACTCCTGCCTCTATACCATGAACAGCAGAAACCTGAATCTTACCTTCATTAAAGGAAAAAACCGCCCTGCTTCACACCAAAAACAGATTGAGATAACGTGGCATTTCTACCACTTTTCGTTTCGCCATTCCCTGTAATAGAACTCTTTTTAAAAGAAGTTTTATTGTCTTTTGACACAATCACTACTGATATCATCTTCTCAGATTTATTTAATTCTAAAATTCCACCAGTTCCTGAAACGCCTTTTTCCCTGTACTTTTTTCAGGCTTAATAACTATGTTATGAGATTGTATTGTAAAAATAACATCTGTAGTGCTCCTATCCAATCCACTCAATTATATAACTTATCACAACTTCCAAAAGTACGAGCAACATCAACTGTATCATACGAATACGATTTAAAAAAAGAATTACATGAGGGTTTCTAATCTTCCGCACTCACATCTATATTGTGCACGAAGAAAAAAATAGAGCTCATAAGAGAACACACACATGGCGCTTTAATACTTTAATCATAATTTAGTCTAAACTTTCTTTATTTTCTCCTCATAAAAAACTGAAAAGACACATCTAGTTTATCTACTTATTATTCTTATTACGTATCGCCACATATGATTCGTTTTGTGTTATATGTAAAGTCAAAAATCAGAAAAATAACACAATAAAACCATGCTTTGTGCTCACGATTTTCACAAAGGATGTATTAAAGAAAGATACAATTAAAAGTGATAGCTTAATCCACCAGAAAAATGCGTTCCAGAAAAGCCGGTATTCGTAAATTTATGCTGATAAATCAGATCGCTATGAAAAATAATTTTTGGAGATAATTGCGAAAAAACACCAAATCCAGCTTCTAAAGAAGACCCAAAGGAACCAAGCTGGAAGGCATCTTTAAAATATACAAATTGTTTATCATCAAAACTACGAATGAAATGAAGCTTACCATAGAATGAAAGAACATGTGCATCTTTAGTAAATGTAAGTGTCTTTGTTAAATACCCACCAATACGCATTCCCCAATGATCTGGCCTTCGCATATCAATATTAAAATTATCAATATCACGAGTCTTATGAAACTGGAGATTTTGATAAACAAACTGAACCTGTGGTTCAAAAATAAAATATCGGCTGCCTATCATAAATGTTTTACCAGCAGTTAAGGAAACACTTAGGGGCTTACCTCTCAATGCAGCCGTTTTACCTCGCTCAAGTGTAAGAACATTTCCATTAAACAAACCATAAGAGAAGAGACCATCGATATAAAAACCCGTATCATGCTGCATGCTTCCATATGCTGTGATTGTCCATTTATCAAATATACTTTCTTGACTTTGTTTAACCTTTTGAGGCTGCAAAGAAAGCTTGCCATAATTCCCCATAATCCCAAAGGATGTCGCACTGTACGCACTTTCGATTTTCTTGAGTAAAATACTTGCCTCTAGTGCATTATAATCAAGCTCACCGCCATAATCACCATATTTAAGTGCAGATAAATTTGAAGTATAATAATGATGTCCACCGTAACCGCGCAAAAACACAGCGGAATTTTCATCATTTTTCAATAACCGACCAGAAACAGTTCGCAGCGCTTGCAACTGCTTGTTTTGATTACTGATATCCATCAATCCAGCATAAAATAAGGTATTTGGCACAAGAATATAAGTCAGAACCTGTGGAACAACGACTCTCACATTTGGCTCAAAATGAGAAGAAGGCTCAAAAACAGATGACGGAACAGGCAAACCAGATGCAACTGGGGCAACAACAGAAGGAGTGGGTAAAACATGCGGCGGAACAAGCGAACCAGATGCAACTGGAGCAACAACAGAAGGAGTGGGTGAAACAGGCGGCGGAACAGGCAAACCAGATGCAACTGGGGTAACAACAGAAGGAGTGGGTAAAACAAGCGGCGGAACAGGCAAACCAGATGCAGGTGGTGTAACAACAGAAGAAGTGGGTGAAACATGCGGTGGAACAGGCGAATAAGATGCATGTGGTACAACTGGATTAGATTCAGCAATAGCGGGAACAACAGGTACATTGGGTGTGGTCGTAAGATGGAAATCCCTATCAGGAGAATCTACAGGAGAAGAAAGACTTGGCTCCTGAGGTTTTTGCTGAGAGTTAGAATCAATAGAACTATCCTCACCTCCAGTAATATTAGGATGAATTTTAGGAAAAGAAGGAATATCATCAGAAGAAGGAGGGACAACGACATCAAGAACAGGAAAAACTTTAGTAGAATCAACAAATTGACTTTCGAGGCGGAAATCCCAAAATGTACCAGTATTTTTAAGCACTCTTTGATTGGAATCTGCCCTCCCTAAAGAAGAGCTTGGACCATAACTCTTAAGATGATACTGATAGGGAGAGGCTTCAAGTGTGACATACCCCCCATTTAACTGAAAAGAATCTTCAGCGGCTTTTCCATAAACCTGAATAATGGAAATCCCCTGATCGTTACCACCATCTCCCGTCAAAGCCCCTGGGCTTCCAGGAACACTATACACATGGACTGTCGTTTTTCCTTCAAGATCACCATTGATTAAAAGCCTATCCGTTTTTTGCTCTTGCAAAGCTCCCCCTTTATCCAAATATGCATTAAGATAAAGACGCGCATCGCCTTGTGTACGATAGACAGTCCCTGATCCTTTTCCGATAAGAAGTGCCTGATAACCATCTGTCGTTTTGGATTTTAGTTCTTCAAAAATAAGAGAACTATCCGTAAGACTGACTGATGAAATAAAGGAATAGTCCCCTAAATTAGAACCAGAAGCAGCAGAATTTTGCAATTTGTCAACTTTTGGTCGCGATAAAATCCACTTTGAACCATTTTTTAACTCTATCTTAGCTGTAGAACTGTCATCAACATGTGCGCCTCCTACAAGGGTAGAAGCATCGGCCTCAATCTTTACATTGGAGCGCTCAACAGCTTTCAAGAGCAAATCTCCAGAAACTTTTGAATTTTGTAAGAGTTTAATAGAACTTTCAAATTGGCGACTATAAATAGCCGTACTTTCTGGAGCCATAAAAGTTGTCTTTGTCAAATGGACAAACCCTTTTCCAGGTATAATTGTTTTTTTATCATTTAAGACAGCTTCCCAAAAAAAGCGCATGCCATTAAATGCATTCCCTCTCACAAAAATATTGGAATATTTGATATGAGCAGCATTATTATCATTCCCCTGCAATACAATGCCATGAGCATGGTTAACATTAACGTTTCCTTTCTGGAAATTAAGAGAGCCTTTCCCCTGAAGCATACTAAAAGCAGAAGCTTCACGATGATTATCTGTATTTGTTCTCTGTTTCCCCCTCCCCGTAATAGAAACACCCTCTAAATTAATTTCTCCTTCTCCTCCTGTTTGAACAGCAATACCATCAGCAAAGTTAATTTTCCCTCCTTTCATATAAATTTTTGCACCATTATAACTCAAAAGACCTATCGCATCAGAGGATGTCTTAATCTCTGTCTTTGTCAAAGCAACAAACGCCCCTTTACCAGCAACACTGATCCCCATTCTAGTTGCTTTAATCACCCCATCCTGCATCTCAAAAGCTCCCTCATCATTAACATCAGCCCCTATCGACACATCATTTAACATGGAATCAAATAGAGCAACGCCTCCCCCATTTGAGGACTTTACAGCTGTTGTCCAAGCGTTTGTTTCTGAATGGCCATTTGCATTCGAAACACCGTTAATAATTATAGCCTCTCCCTCAATGACTGTATCTTCCCCTGATGCCTCTATCACAGCATCAGAACTTTCACCCATAAGGTGATAAGTTTTCTTGGAAATTTCATGCGTTTTACCATCATTACAACGATAAAATGAAGCACTTTCGTTACATGAATATGGCTTCTTCTCAGCAGGAATCTCACCTGCATCAGCATTGTATACAAAGAAAAAAATAACCGTTGTAAAACGACATAAAGAGAAATGATTTTTAAGCATAATTTTCTACAAACTTTCTTCCCCTTCTCTAAAACAAAAAAACACGCGTTCTGTTTAATAGCTTTGGTTACGCGTGATAATTTAAAATACGTTTTGTATTTTATATATTCACTAAATGTTTTATGTAAAGTCAGAATCCCAAAATATCACAATTTAAAATTGTATTATTTATAAAAACGCGTAAAAATATAGATAAAAATGAAAAATTCCATCCCAAAGCGGTGATTTCAAGAGAATTTAATAAAAATATACTAAAGGAGGAAAAACAGCATAAGAAGCAAAAACTGCAAACCAGAAAGCCTTATCTCGTTTCTAAAAAGAAACAAACTTGCTCATGCAAAAAACATTTTTTAAAAAAGCTTATTTGAAAAGTTTAAAACAAATAATAAAAAACCACAAGCTATGCTTGTGGCTTTTTAAACAACTTACCTCAAGATAATCATCCTAAAAACGATAGCGCAATCCACCAGAAAAACTGATTCCAGAAAAACCACCTTTGCTCAACTTATGCTGATAAACCAAATCACCATGAAGCGCAAATTTTTGAGACAAACGAGCATTAAGACCTAATCCAGCCTCTAGAGAAGAACCAAAGTCCCCTAACTGGAAAGAATCTTTAAAGCGCACAGCTCTTTCTTTGCCAAAATCATGGGCAAAATGAATCTTTCCATAGAAAGAAACATCACGATCTTTTTCAGACGCAGTCAGAGTCTTTATCAAACGCCCCCCCATACGCACCATCAATTGATCTTGTTTATCCATCTCAATATTAAAATTATCAATATCGTGGGCCTCATTAAATTGAAGATGCTGATAAACAACCTGAACCTGTGGATCAAAAACAACACCTTCATACCCTGTGGCAATTTTCTGACCACTCATCAAAGAAACACTTAAAGGATTACCCTTCAATGTTGCCGTCTTACCCCGTGCAGCAGTCAGAACATCTCCCTTAAACAGACCATAAGATAACAAACCATCAACATAGAAGCCTACATCATGCTGCATACTACCATAAACTGTAGCAGTCCATTTATCAAATGTACTTTTTTGGCTTTGTGCAACATCTCGAGGCTGTAGAGAAAGCTTTCCATAAGATCCCATAACCCCAAAGGATATAGTACTATCAACATTTTCAACAGTTTGTAGCAAAACGCCTGTCTCTAGCGCATAGTACCCTAGATCCCCCCCATAACCATATTCAAGCGCAGATAAATCTGAAACATAACGATAACTCCCACCATAACCACGCAAAAATGAAGCAGGATTTTCACGAATTTCCAACATTCCACCCAAATTGGTCCGTACTGTCTCCAACTGCTTGTTTTGATTGCTGATATCTACCAAACCAGCATGGAACAAACTATTGGGCAAAAGCAGATAAGTTGGCACCTGAGGAACAACTGATCTTACACCTCGTCGAGATGAGGGAACATTTTCAATCTTAGAAAGACTATCCGCAAAAGATGCTGGAACAACATCCGCAGAAGGCGTTGGAACAACATCCGCAGAAGACGCTGGTACAATATCCTCAAAAGAAGCATGTGCAGGAAGCGTACGTTTAGAAACCATAGGAGTTGCTCTATAATCAGCAGATGTTTGAACATATTCATTTTCTAAACGAAAATTCCAAAATGCTCCTCCGTTTAAAGCAAATTTCTGTTTAACATGCTCCTCCTCTCCAGTAGCACTTGGGGCATAAGAACGAAGAACATATTTATAAGGCGCGCCATCCAATGCAACATACTGCCCATTCAGTTGAAAAGAGTCAGACGATGCATCTCCATAAACTTGAATAATTGAAACACTATGCGCTTTTTTATTTTTTTCTTCTAAACCTCCCGCAACCCCTTGTATATGGACTATAGTCTTTCCCTTAATATCACCATGAATGAGGAGCCGATCCGTTACTTGATGACCACTTGTATCACTAGGATTTAAACATGCATTCAAATGAATCCAAGCATCACCAAACGCCTGATACACAATACCTGTTCCTTTTCCAATATAAAGCGTTTGATATGCATTATCAGTACTGGACTTTGGTTTTTTAAAAATAATGGAACTATTAGAAAGACTTACCGATGAAATAAATGAAACACCTCTATAATTAGGATCTTCTAATTTTTTATGTCTTGGTTGCAATAAAACCCACTGTGAATTATTCTTCAATTCAAGGACAGCTGTAGAACTATTATCAACCTGAGTTTGACCGACAAGTGCAGAAGCATCCGCAACAACCTTCATAGAAGAGTTACTCTCAACCTTCAGCAACAAATCTCCAAAAAGCTTTGTTTCCTTTAAAGGTATATAAGACTTTCCAGATTTACTGCTGTAAAGAGCTATGCTATCTGGGACTACAAAACGCGTCTTTTTCAAATCAACGCGCGATAATTCTTTCTCTAATGAACCACCTGATGATGCTTTACCTTCAAAATGCATACCATAAAATGCATTACCTTTCACTGTAATATTGGAATCTCCAATATCAATCTGAGAACCTTTATCTCCCTGCAATAAAAGCCCATGAGCATCAGTAACATCAACAGCCCCTTTTATAAACTCAACATAACCATCTTCAGATATATGAAAAGCTGCCTGACGACCTGCATCCAGCCCTTGATCATCCTTGCCAGTACGACCCTTGCCGGCAATAGAGACCCCCTCTAAAATAAAAAGTCCTTTTTCTCCTGCTTTAACCCCAACACTCCCTAGCCTAATTTGCGTATTCGTTAAATCAACCCTACTTTGAGATTTTCCTTCTGCAACAGCCGCCGTTTTGATTGCATCAATCGATCCACCAGACATTTTGATGTTGCCACCATGAGCTTCCACCCCCACTAAAACGCCACTCAACGTGGAATCGCTCAGAAAGACATCCGCCTGTTCTGATGCCTTTACTCCATATTTCCAAAAATTCTTTTCCGAATTATTCTTTTCATCCCCCATACCCTTAACAGTTATATTCTTGCCACGAATAGTTGTATCTTCCTTAGACGCCTCTATGGCTCCATAAACACTATTAATATTTTTATCCGTTAGTGAATAAACTTTATTATTAATTTCATGCTCTCCACCATCAGAACACTGATAAAATGCTGCATTCTGATTACATGAAGACTGCTTTTTTCCAGAGGAAACTTGAGATTCAGCATTGTGTGCAAAAACATCAACATTGTGTGCAAAAAAAAGACATGCTGTTGTAAAAGTACATAAGGAGAAACGATTTTTAAATAGACTTACCATAACTACACCATAATTCCGCCCCATTACAGAGCAATGCATAACGTATCAAGAGATTTAATCAGAAAATTTAATACGTTTTGGTTTAAAGATAGTGAGTTTATTAATATTTTTTGTGTTTTATGTAAATATGGAATTAAAAAATTCCTCAAAAATACAATCTAAATCTGTCGCTTTTACAAAAATTTGCAAAAATATAACTGAAGAACGACAGAAAAATCACCTTAAAATTGTTATTCAAAAATAGCCTTAATAATCGGTTGACATGCATTAAAACGCCTATTTTAACTGCTGTTTAATCACCCTCCAGCGCTGGTATAAATCAACATCCTTACAATAGATATTATATTGAAACAATATGTACTTTGTAAGCAGACAAAACCATATGTCCAAATTGGGAAAACAAGGGGAAAACGCACATCTGTTTTTAGGCAATCTTCATGGCAAGATAGCTTAATAAAGAGCAGGAACGTATAAAAATCAGTTCCTATTTTTACTATATCCTTTTAATTCAATTTGACAACATTTAAAAGCATTCAGAGCTGGATCTTGAAAAAGTAAAGATTATACATAACCTCATCCTGTTATTTATCGCATTCCTTTTAAGAAAACACATTTTCCAAAAACAATATGTCATTATTGTTTTTTCATTCATCAGTTTTCTCAGATATCTCTCATTTTTTCCATCCCCATTTCACAACGACAGCGGATATAATATAAAGTTCATCGGATATAGCCCTCATTGCGCTTGAGTAGCATCTTTTTCTTTGCCAATTTCTAATATTTTCAATCCTCTCCTCCTAAGGTAATTTCCAAAGTTATATTGCCTCCTTTCTTAAACACTTATCCACTTGCCAATCTTACATATCATATGCAAAGGAATGCTTTTTATGGATTCATCATAAGAGCATTGAAAATATTTCAGCATCCTGAATTAAAAAATATCTTTATCAATCGGCATATTATAAATAATATAACAATCACTCTGAAATACGCGTTTTGAAATGATAACGTACAAACTCTTCAAACTTTTCAAAAAAATGAAAGAAATCCAACCCAAAAGCATATTAAAGATATGCAAAGTCACACTCTCGTAAAAATGCTATAACACAAAATGAATAGAGAATGAGAAAAAGCCACAAGCATAACTTGTGGCTTTTTCAAAGATTAATCAGAAACAGCAACAAAACTAGAAATGATAACGCAAACCACCCGAGAAACTCGTTCCAGAAAAACCAGCTTTCGTTAGCTTGTGCTGATAAACCAAATCGCCGTAAAGTGCAAAGTTTTGAGACAATTGGGCATTAAAACCTAATCCAGTTTCTAACGAAGAACCAAAAGAGCCTAGCTGAAAAGCATCTTTAAAATGCACAAATTGTTTTCCTTCAAAACCGTGAGCAAGATGAAGCTTGCCATAGAAAGAAACAACTTGAGACTTATCAGTTGCGACCAGCCTCTTTGTTAAACGCCCTCCAACACGCCCTATCCACTGATGCAGCTTTCCAAGCTCAATATCAAAGCCATCCACATCACGCACTTTATTAAATTGAAGATATTGATAAACAATTTGAACTTGCGGATCAAAAACAAAACCATCCTCCCCCACTATAAACGTTTTACCAGCAGTCAATGAAGCACTTAAAGGATTTCCTTTTAATGTTGCCGTCTTGCCACGTGCAGTTGTGAGAACATCACCTTTAAACAAACCGTAAGACGCAAGACCATCAACGTAAAAACCCACATCATGCTGCATACCACCGTATGCCGTAACTGACCATTTATCAAATGTACTTTTTTGGCTCTGCTCAACATTTAAAGGTTGCAAAGAAAATCTCTCGTAAGCCCCGATAATTCCAAAAGAAGTGGAACCATACGTATTTTCGATTGCTTTCAGCAAAACACCTGCCTCTATGGCATTATAATCAAGCTCGCCGCCATAACCATATTCAAGCGCAGAAAGATTTGAAGTATAACGATGATTGCCGCCATAACCGCTCACAAAAAAGAGAGGATTTTCGCGACTTTCTGATAAGCTCTCAGAAGAAATTCGTAAAGATTCTAATCGCTTATTTTGATTGTTCACATTCATCAAACCAATATGACGTAAGGCATTAGGCAAAAGGAGATAAGTCGGAACCTGCGGAACAACAGCCCTAACTCCCGGCTTAGGATGAGGCTCCGGAGCTGGTTCTGGTCCTGGAATTGGATCGGGATCTGGTTTAGGTTTAATATCAGAATCTATAGACCTACTTTCAAGACGGAAATCCCAAAATTCTCCGTTCCCTTCAACTAATCTCTGTTCCATGCTTGCTTTTCCTAAATGAGAGCTTGGACCATAACTATAAAGCTTATACTGATAAGGTAATTTATCTAATGCTACATAACCACCTTCCAACTGAAAAGAATCTTGCTCTGCTTGTCCAGAAACCTGAATGATTGAAATACCTTCATCATTTCCCCCTCTTCCCGTGTATCCTCCTGGACTTCCTGCAACACCATGCACACGGAGCATTGTTTTTCCTGAAACATCACCATGAATTAAAACACGATCAGTCTTTTGATGATCAAGAGCACCACCACTATTCAAGTATGTATTAAGAGAAATAGAGGCACCGCCCTGTGCTTTATAAACTTCACCCTTTCCCTTTCCAATACGAAGGGTTTGATAATCATCAACAGAAGAAGATTCATGTCTTTTAAAATTAATAGAGCTCTCACCCATAAGACTAACGAGTGAAATAGAAGAATCATGAGCAGCATCATGTTGATCTTTTTGCAACGGTTGTTGTAAAATCCATTTAGAATGGCCTCCCAAATAAAGTTCGGCATTAGAATTTTTATCAACGTGTGTGCGACCTTCAAGAGTAGAAGCATCAGCCAAAACTGTTATAGAGGCACCTTCCTCAGCTTTTAATAAAAAATTACCTGAACGAAGAGTGCTGTGCACCAACCCCACCGCACCAGAAATAATATTTCTACCATAAAGAGCCGCATCGTCTAAAACAGAAAACTCTGTTTTATCCAAATTAACAACTTCTAATCGTGGTGGAGCTTTTTCTTCCTCTAATGAAATCTCTCCTTTTTCATCTACACCTTCGCTCCATGGCTTCTCTCCCCGCAAATAGATACCATAAGATCCCTTACCATTTACGATAACAGAAGAGGATTTCATATTAACTTCAGTCACAGGAATCTTTGAATCAGAATCTTCATTTGATAAATCTTTAACTTCCTGAAGAGGAATAGAATTAACTTTATTTTCTAATAATATGCCATGGACACCCCCACCAGTACTAACAATAGTACCCTCTAAATTAACAGCCCCCCCTAAATCCGTACGCACAACTGCATGATTATCCGAATTTTTTTCTTTACCCTTCCCAGTAATTTTAACATTCTCGAGATTTACCTTTCCACCTAACATCGAAGAAATCCCATGGCTGTTCATAAAATCAACTGATCCATCTGACATCCAAATTTCTGAATGATCATAACTTAAAAGACTTGCATTCCCATTAGCTGTCTTAATTTCTGTATCTTCTAAAAGAACAAACGATTTCTCTGTTGCATCAACACCCTCATGACTTGCCTTAATCTTTCCATTTTTTATCTCAATCACGCCATCACTCGCACGAAGGGCTATAACCGTGCCTTTGATAATCGGATCTTTCAAAACAATCTTACCGTTCTCTAATACATGCACCCCCATTAGAAAAGTTTTATCAGCAACTTGACTACTAACTGTTACATCCTCCCCACTAACCCTTGTGCCTATTCCTTTCACCGTTATAGCAGTAGCGCTCGGCGGTTCCCCCCCACGTACAGCTTTATAAGACCGATTATCAATTTTGTCTTTTTCACAATTATCGCATATATAATATGCACCATCATGTAATATAAGCTTATTATTTTCATATATTTCACGGCCGTATGCACCTTCTTTTTCCTCACTGTATCCACTGAAAAAGTTAGAAAAATTATCCCTAATAGGATATCCATCAACACTACTGATAAAATAACTGCTGTTTGGAACAGTGGGGGCAATTGGGACGACATAAACATCGGTCTCGATATTGCTAATACCATAAGAAGACGTACTATAATGCCCTTTAACACTTGCTCCAACCATTGCTCCATTTGGGAGCAAAGAAAGGATAGCTGTTGTACAAGCACATAAACATACATGATTTCTAAAAACTTTAATCATAGTTCCCTCGAAACTTTCCTTCCCCTCTCATTAAAAATAAAAGCACCTGCAAAACATCCCCTTGCACACCTCAAAATATGAAACGTGTAACAAAAAGAACATGCCTCATGCTCATCTGAACTGTGCAATGAACTACCCCAATAAATTTGGCAAAAGCTCTACGCTTAAACCACCTATAAGAGAATAGTTAAAGAGTACACTTTATAAGTGTATAATGCATTCTGTATTTCGTGTAAAGAAAAAATAAGACCAGTGCGTGTAATTAATTAAAAACACAATCAAACCTTGTGAACTTTAAAAATTAATCCACAAGGAGATGAAAGAACAAATGAGTTAAATCAGTGGAAAATAAACTCTCAAAAACGAGCTTTAGAAAACATCAAATATTATATTAGATAATATCAATACAGTACCGAAAAGGATAACGTAACGCATACTGGACTGCTGAACGCTTAAAAAGCCGAAAAAGCGAGCCACTCTATCGCACCAGTAGCAGCATAAATTTTAAGAAAATTCGCTTTAGCAGAGAAAAGTGCTCTCATACATAAAACAAACTATGTCTTTTTTGCTCAATTAAGAAGACGAAAATCTTTTAAAGACAACACAAGTTGTTACAAAGAAAAAAGGCAGCACAATGTGCTGCCTTTTCTAAAAAGGTACATAGTGTACCTTTTATTAAAACTGATAACGTACTCCTCCGGAAAAACTTGTTCCCGAAAAACCAGCCTTATTAAGCTTATGTTGATAAAGAATATCAGCATGCAGAGAGAACTGTGGCAACAATTTGGCATTAAAACCTAATCCAGCCTCTAGAGAAGAACCAAAAGCTCCTAACTTGAAAGCATCATTGAAATGCACAGACTGTTTTCCTTCAAAACCATGAGCAAGATAAAGCTTACCATAGAAAGCAATAGCATTCACGCCTTCAGAGCCTGTAGGAATCTTGGTTAAGCGTCCACCAACACGTGCTACCCACTGATTAAGGTTACCCATTTCAATATCAAAATTGTCAATATCACGGGCCTTATTAAACTGGAGATGTTGATACACAACCTGAACCTGCGGATCAAAGACAAACCCCTTATATCCTGTAGCAATTGTCTGACCACCAGCTAAAGAAACACTCAAAGGATTACCTTTTAATGTTGCTGTTTTACCCCGTGCAAGGGTGAGAACATCACCTTTAAACAGACCATAGGATAAAAGACCGTCAACATAGAAGCCAACATTATGCTGCATGCTACCATATACCGTAGCAGTCCATTTATCAAATGCACTCTTCTGGCTTTGCTCAACATTCAAAGGCTGCAGAGAAAGTTTTCCATAAGTTCCCATAACACCAAATGATAGAGAACTATCAGAGCTTTCAATAGTTTGCAGCAGAACACCTGCCTCTACACCATGATAGTCAAGATCACCTCCGTAACCATATTCAAGTGCGGACAGATCTGAAGCATAACGGTAACTTCCACCATAGCCACGCAAGTATAAAGCAGGATTTTCACGAACCTCTGCCATTCCTGTAGAAGTCATCCGCAATGTCTCCAACTGCTTGTTTTGATTACTGATATCCATCAAACCAGCATGGAATACGCTATTAGGCAAGACAAGATAAGTTGGAACCTGTGGAACAACAGACCTTACAAACTGCTCAGGAAGAGCAGAAACCCCCATAGACTTAACATACTGATTTTCTAGACGGAAGTTCCAAAACTCTCCACCATCCTTAACAAACTTCTGCTGAACATGCTCCTGTTTTGAAGTCACTTCTGGAGCATAAGCACGAAGGGTGTATTTGTAAGGTGAATTCCTCAGCGCAACATAATTGCCATCGAGTTGGAAAGAGTCTTTCTTCGCTTGACCATAAACTTGGATAACTGAAACACTATGAGCAATCTTTCCATTCGCTTTAGCATCTCCTACATTGCCCGCATCACCTCGTACATGTATTTTTGTTTTTCCAGAAACATCACCATGAATGACAAGCCGATCAGTGACTTGCTGATCACTCGGATCATGAGGATTTAAACGTGCATTGAGATAAATTACAGCATCACCCTGTGCCGCATAAACTGTGCCTTTCCCATTTCCAATATGAAGAGTCTGATATTTCCCTTCAGATTCGGAAGGTGCAAAATCAATAGCACTATTTATAAAACTCACAGAAGAAATGCATGAATCCACACACCTTAAATCTGGAGTACCTAAATTCCTCTGTGCACTTCTTTTTAGAATCCACTGTGAACTATTAGCCAAATCTAATTTTGCATAAGAATTTTTATCAACGCGAACACCGCCTGTAACAATAGAACTATCAACTGAAACCAATATGTTCGAATCATTCTCGGCTTTTAATAACAAGTCACCAGCAAGAGTTGTTTTATTTTCTAATGAAACACGACCACCTGAATTATCACCATAGATCGCTATACCATTTGCAACTTCAAAATCAGTTTTTTTCAACGAAACTGTCCCTGTTATGCTTATAGGTGTTTTCTCCTGTTTAGATTCAGCACTGCGCTTAGCAACAACTACTCTCTCAGTTGCTAAATCCTTACCTCGATTTTGTTCACTCCCTTCTTTCTGTATTACCCCATCAAAATATATGCCATAGGTTCCATCTCCTTCCACTCTAACAATAGAAGACTCAATATTCGCGTGATTCACGGTAGGACGAACCTCAGAAGATCTCCTCTTCCTAGAAGAACCGGCTTCAACCACATCATCACCCTTTATAATCCACAAAGCATGAGCATCAGTAACAACATTTCCATTCTTAAAATCAACAGAAGCATTATCACTCAACAGAAAAGCTGCACGCTCTAAATTCTCTGCGGAATCTGACTTACCCTGCCCTTTTTTCGCAGTAATATTAACTTTGTCTAACTCAACGCTTCCCCCAGATTCTGACCTCACAGCCACTCCCTTTGCCAAAGTAATAGCTCCAGAGTCCATGCTTATCTTACCGCCTGTACTTGCCAGACCAACCGCCGAATCCCCAGTCACGTTAATTTTTGTATCCTTTAAATTAACAGATGATCCAGAACCAGCCAAAGCACCCACATAAAGCGCATCAACTGTCCCATCATTCATCGTAACCTTCCCGCCACTTTGCGCCTCAAGCCCAATCACAGAAGATTGAATTACTGATTTATTCTCTAAAACGACTTCTGCATTTTCTTCTGCAAGCACAGCACTCACAGCACTCACTTTAGCAAGATCAACAGCATTTCCATTACCAGAATTCGGGCCAATAATGGTAGCAGCGTTTAGCTTAATATTCGTACCACTTTTTACATGCATAGAATGTTGTGTCGAATTATTTGCTTTCAGTGTAAGCTGCTGGACTGTGTATGATTTGCCATCACTGCATAAAATAGAGCTTTGCGATTGCCCCACACCATTACACCTAACAGGAGTAACTTTCTTATCTGCACTGCTAACATCTGCAACAGCGGGTACCCTAGATTCCTTATAAGCCACAGTCTGTACAGAAATAGGTTGCTTGGAACCTGCCGTAGACTTCGTGGAATCAGTAGACTTCACAACAGAAGGCAATGAAACTTTAGATACTGTCTTTTTAGATTCTGTAACAGTAACAGTTTCAGACGGTTTAGAGCCTACAGAAGCAGTTAGAACAGGCTTCACGAGTACAGATTCCTTTTTCCCAGACACGATAGAGACAGAAGGAGTTTCTCCTGCTTCAGATACTCCAGTTCCCTCATGCGTAATAGTCCTTACATTTTCAGATCTTTCATTAGGTTGAGAAGAAGTAGTTACATCTGTCGTCGCAGGTATACTAAGTGGAGTTACAGTAGATGCATTTTCTATAACACTAACGCTATCAGAACTACTATCAAATGTTATAGAGTCACCATTTTCACCTGTTATATTATGCGCTACCGTATCAGGTCCTAGCTCATAGGAATCATTATCCATCTGACCCAAAAGTACAATATCTACACCGTCTTCTGTCGTTACTAGATCTCCATACCCCCCTTCGTTAGATGTGATAGTTTCAGACGAGAGAGATAGCGTGTGTCCAGAAGATCCACCTACCTCAGGTGCGGGGCTACCAAACTCAGATGTGGGAGCAGTAATCTCAGATGTAGGGGTATCAACCTCATATGTGAAACTACCAAACTCAGATGTGGAACTGCCACCCTGAGACGCTGGGTCACCATCCTGAGGTGCGAGGCTACCAGCATCAAACTCAGGTGTGGAGATACCAGATGCACTTTCTTCAGGTACTTCAGTTCCCTCATGTGTAATGGTTCTTACATCTTCAGATCCTTCATTAGATTGAGAAGGAGTCGTTACATCTGTCCCCGCAGGCGTACTAAGTGGACCTACAGTAGATGCATTTTTTATAACACTAATGCTATCATAACTACTATCAAATGTTATAGGGTCACCATTTTCATCTGTTATACTATACTCTAGCATATCAGTTCCTAGCTCATAAGAAGAGTAATCCGTCTGCCCCAAAAGTACAATACCCACACCGTCTTTTGTCACTACCATATTTCCATATTTCTCTTCGTCAGATGTGGGAGTTCCAGACGAGAGAGATAGAGTATGTCCAGAAAGTCCATGTGTCCTAGATACAACCAAAGTAGAAAGATCTACACTATCTTTTTCAAGCGAACCAGTCTGAGATAATGAAGGATCACTTACCTCAGATGCGGAGCTACCAGCCTGAGGTGTAGGGACACTAGGTTCAGATACAGGGGTACCAAGCTCAGACGCAGAGCGACCACGATCAGATGTGGGACTACCATCTTGAGGTACTGGATTACCATCCTGAGATGCTGGGCGATCAGAATCAGGCGCGGGAGTACCAGACTCAGGTGTGGGAACACCAGATGCATTAGGTTGAACCTTCGATACCGGAGAATTAACAGATCTGTCAGCTCCACCTTCCAATTTACTTGCTAAGTTGAAATTCCACAGCTTTTCTGTTTTCCCCGATGAAAGGCTATATTGTAATGGATCAGCACGAAGGACGTACTGATAAGGCGAACCCTGCAGTGTAACATATGTAGTAGCAAGCTCAAAGGAATCACTGTTTGCTTCTCCAAAAACCTGGACAATTGGAATAGATTCAGGAACACTGTTATTTTCCCTTCGGTCAGCCTGATTTTGTATACTTTGACGCTGAACCCTTTCTCCATTTCTTAATTTCTCATTTAGAGTGTTGATGACAGACGAGTCGTTCACATAAACCTTAGTTTTTCCAGTAACATTACCATAAATCAAAAGTTGATCAGACAAAAGTCTAACGTTATCAGAATCGCCAGAAACAAAACTCGCATTGACATAAATCTTGGAATCTCCACTAGCACTGTAAACTACACCTTGCTCTTCTCCAATATGCAGCGTTTGATAACCTTCGTTTTCATTTCTTGGAGGTAAAAATGCAATCGTACTATTTGCAAGACTTACAAATGAAATACACGAACCTATACAACCCTTATCTACCACCCACCCCGTATTTACTTCCCCCCCCGTATTTACCTGTCTCAGATTCCTATTATTACTTTTTGCTAAATACCATCCTGATTCATCAGACAAATAAAGTTTAGCATAAGCATCTTTACCAATTTTAGAATCACCCACAATCGAAGATTTAAAAGCGTACACCGCCAGATTAGAAGTAGTTTCGGCCTTCAAGAATGTATCACCCGAAAGAACTGTCCCCTCTTTTAAAAAGAGAACACCATCCACATCATCACCATGAACAGCTACACCTTCTGGAACCGAAAGAGAAGTATTTGTCAAAGAAACAACCAGCCCTTTGTCATTAGCCGCACTCACTTTCCTAAGTTTCTTACCATTGTTATTTAATTTATCATAAGGTATCCCAAAAGAAATAATCAGCTTGTTATCATTTTTTTCATATTTCTCACCATTTGAGTCCAGTTCACCCATTATACCAAAAGATATTCCATAAGAATCTCTCCCACCAATTTTAATGTTTGAGTCCCTGATCTCAGCTCTAAGTTTCAAAGTATCCGAAAGATTCCCAGAATTACTTAGATAGCGCGAGAGATTTACATTACCTGTAATAGTCGAACGAATATCAGTATAAGCTTTATCCATAACGTGCTGAACGTCATCGACTGGATTCTGCCGTTGGATCTCATGTCCTTCACCAACAACCAAAGAACGCTGAGACATAAAGCCCTTGAAAGCATCAGATATACCAATAGGCTCAACAGTATCAGTAATATCATTAGCTACCAATAAAGCAACTGCATCAGTCCCCGTAACATCTCCATTATGAACAGAAATAAACCCTCCATGAGAAAGGAATGCAAAACTTTTAACACTAGGAATATCTTTCCCGCTACTTTCTTCTTTAATTTTTATTCTAACCCCATCTAGTTTAACAATTCCTTTACGCTCGGATATGACTCCCACCCCGCCTTTCGCAAAGTTAATCTCCCCAGATTTCATCATTATTCTAGAATCATCAGAACTGTGCAAACCAGTTCTAGCTGCATTAAAAACCACTCCATCCAAAATAACAAACGACCCCTTATCCGCCGCAGCACCTATAGCAGTGTGATAGACACCCCCTCCTTTCATGTAGATTCCACTGTACTGTTGAGCATTAACCCCAACTTCGAACTTCTTAATATGCGAACGTTCTAACTGAACTTTTGAAAAAGACCTTGCTAATACCCCTGTCGCAACACTAGAAGCATCATCTGTATGATCACCTTCTGTTCCTTTAGCCCCATCACCTGAAACATCTTTTATAGGAGGCACCACTGCAATAGATGTAGGAGCCATCCCCGTAATGGACGCATTATTTAACACAATAGTTGTCCCTGTAACTCGAGCTATTACTTCACTCAAACCAGAATTCTGATCACCCCCCCCATCAACACTCCCCTGTACTCCGCTAGAAGGCTTCGATGAAGACTTGATCGTTGCATACACAGCATTTTGGTCACTCTTCTTCGTCTGAATAATAGTTCCCTTCATTACATGCTTCCCAGAATCATCACAGAAAATGGAAGCAACGCTTTTATAACTCCCAGCATCGCACGCGGAAGAGGGGTTTGAAGACTCACTCCCCTGAACAGATCCAGCACTTTGTCTAACATCACCACCCCCTTGCGCAGAATCACCACTCCCTTGCGCAGAATCACCGGAGGCAGAACCAGGAGAACCACCAGGAACAGCACCAGGAACACCGCCAACGCCAGGGACACCAGCACCGCCAAGTCCACCAGCACCAGGTACACCACCGCCATTGCCGTTGTTTGGGCTAGCGACTTGTGGTAAAGGAGGTGCGGGTAATTCTGCTACTTCAGGTTTAGGAGATTGTGATAAAGCTCTTGGTAGCAGAGAGGACAATGATAGTTGTGATAGAGAAGACCAACTAAGCCCCATAGAAGTATCTACACCTTGTAAAAAGAAGAACGCACTTGTTGTCAGTGCGTACAGACTCGTACGCTTTTTAAATACATTGATCATATGTCAAACTTTCTAAATAATGTTGCAAAAGCACTAGAATTAAGTGAAAATGAGGTAAGTGGACAATTTGTAACATACGTTAGTCAGTTTTACAACATAGTGTTATTTATTTACGCTTCATTTTGTACATAAAAATACCTAAGTTAAGGTTTTTAAATGCACAAACCCTTGTAATATCAGATAAAAGGATAAAATCACGATGATAAAATATATGAAATGGATGACTTCTGTTTTCCTGGTTGCAATCAGCTTTGCAACACTTTTATGGACTCATACGAGTATTGCAAATACGAGTATCCAGACAAATGTAACGATTGATCATGTTTCAGGCACAACTTCTGTTCCCGCTTCTCCGCAAAAGGTTGTTGTGTTTGATCTTGCATCGCTAGATAATATGAATCGCCTTGGTATCCAAGCGGTTATCGGCCTTCCTGAAGGAAAAAAACCTTCCTATCTGCAACAGTTTGATGATGCAAAATATGAAAGAATTGGAACCGTTTTTGAGCCAGATTATGAAAAAATTGCCACTCTTCAACCCGATTTGATTATTATTTCCTCCAGAACCCAAGCAAAATATACAGATTTATCCAAAATAGCCCCAACAATTGATTTAACAGTAGAAAACGAAAATTCTCTTGCAGATATTAAACGAAATGTGTCTATCCTTGGAAAAATTTTTGGCAAAGAAAAAGAAGCAGAAAAGGAAATTGCAAAAATCGATGAAGCTTTCGCTGAAGTCCGTAAAAATACTAAAGGAAAAGGCACCGGTCTCATACTCATGACCTCTGGTGGAAAAATCAGTGCTTTCGGACCAAAATCACGTTTCGATATTTTTCACTCCGCTTTTGGAATTGCCCCCGCAACCGATAAACTTACCGTGCAAAAACATGGACAACTCATTTCTCCTGAATTCATTCTTGAAACCAATCCTGATTGGTTGTTGGTGATTGATCGTGATGCAGCCATTGGACGAGAAGGACAATCCGCAGCACAATTGCTCAACAATGAGCTTGTTCACCGCACAACAGCGAGCAAACAAAACCAAATTATTTATTTGGACTCTTGGAGCTGGTATCGTGCAAATGGTGGTTTAACGGCACTCATTGAAACCGCTAAGCAGATCAATGAAGCCTTTACAAAGAGCAAATAAGCGTACAAAAGAGCTTGCTTGATATATAAATAAAATTTAAAAGCAGAGGCTGTTTATTAAGCAGTCTTTGCTTTTTGTAGGTTTTGTTAGAAAATGATTTAACGTGAAGAATTACTGGATAACCATAACACTTCTAATTTTCCTGTCTATCCTCAGCATTTTTGTTGGTTATTCTGATGTCACACCTTCTGACCTATTCGCAGCCGATCCTCATGCGTGGCTTATTTTTTGGCAAACACGTCTTCCTCGTACCATTGCAATCCTTTTAGTAGGTGCAGCACTTGCACTTTCAGGCATGATTATGCAACTATTGACACGCAATCGCTTTGTCGAGCCATCAACCGCCGGAACCGTTGAATCTGCTTCCCTTGGCATTCTTTTTATTATGATTTTTTTGCCCGATATCCCTGTTTTAGGAAAAATGGTCGTTGCGACAATTTTTGCCATGGCAGGCACTTTACTTTTTATGTTTTTATTGCGACGCATTCCTCTAAAATCTGCTCTCATTGTACCCCTTACAGGGATTATGCTAAGCTATATTATTGGCTCTTTAACCAATGCCATTGCAGATTATGAAATGTTACTCCCTTCTCTTCAAGCTTACTTATTTGGCAGTTTTGCGATGGTTCTTGAAGGAAAATATGAGCTCTTATGGCTATCTCTTCCCCTTTGTATTCTGGCCTATTGTACTGCTGATCGCTTTACGGTTGCAAGTTTGGGAGAAGATTTAACCAATAACCTTGGATTGAATTATCGTGTTGTCATGTTTTTTGGTCTTTTTATTGTCGCCTCAATCACTGCTGTTGTTGTCTGTACCATTGGCCGTATTCCTTTTGTTGGACTCATTATTCCCAACCTTGTGTCAAATTTCATGGGCGATAATATGCGCCGTACTGCTCCTTGGGTGGCCATCAGCGGTGCAGGATTGGTCTTGATTTGTGATCTTGTAGGACGAATAATTCATCCTTCTCTTGAAATTCCCATCAGCACTATGATGGGGGTAATCGGTAGTTTTATTTTTATGATACTGCTTTTACGCTGGAGAAAGCGTCTTGGATAGAAGAAGAAAAACAATATGTGTACTAACAACACTTATCATCATAGCATGTACTGTCATTAGTCTTTACATGACGTGGAATATCAATGTGTATACATGGACATTTCGTCTTACAAAACTTTCCTCTCTGCTTCTTATTGCCTATGCAATAAGCGTTTCTACGGTTTTATTTCAAACAATCGTTAGTAACCGTCTTCTTACCCCTTCAATTATGGGATTTGATCAGCTTTATATTTTAATAAAGACTGTCCTAATGTATTTTGTAGGCTCTCTTTCTTTGCCCTTTTTGAATGAAGAAGGACAGCTCGTTCTTGAAGCCCTCATTCTTATTCTTTTTTCAATAAGCCTTTTTCGCTGGCTCTTTTCAGGAAGCCTAAAAGGACTTCACCTAACGCTTTTAATTGGTGTTGTTTTAGGCGGCTTTTTTTTCAGTTTACGGATGTTTATGCAATTGCAACTAAATCCAGACCAAATGATGAATTTAACGGATATTATGTTTGCAAATTTTAATAAATTCAATACACCATTAATAAGCTTTGCCACAATCATTGTCTTCATTGTGAGTCTGATTGGATGGCAGTCCCGTCATCTTCTTGACATTTTGGCTTTGGGACGTGAAAATGCCCTCAATCTTGGCGTTAATTACCACAAAAGTGCGACAGCTGTCCTTATTTTTGTTTCCATTCTCGTTTCCATTTCCACCGCATTAGTAGGGCCCGTCACCTTTTTTGGACTGTTGGTTGCCAACCTTTCCTATGAACTTTCTCCTCAAGCAAAACACAGTGTTGTTCTTCCAATTGCAATATTATTGGCTATTATTTGTTTGGTGGGGGGGCAATTTATTTTAGAACAAATTTTTCATATGGCAGGACGTTTAAGTTTTATCATTGAGTTTTGTGGGGGAATTGTTTTCTTAATGTTGCTGATGAAGGGAAAACTAAAATGATTGAGATCAATCATCTTTCCAAAGCTTACGGAGCACGATTGATTATCGATAATTTATGCCTTCATCTTCCCAAGGGAGGGATTATTTCTCTCATTGGGCCGAATGGTTCGGGAAAATCAACTCTTTTAATGCTGATAAGACGTCTTTTGCCACACCATAATGGTACAATTCATATCGACGGCTTTGATATTGATAAAATGCCCCACGATATTTTGGCTCAAAAGCTCTCAATTCTGCGTCAAGATAATCCTTTATCCTTCCGTTTAACCGTATACGATTTAGTAAGTTTCGGACGCTATCCTTATTCAAAAGGCTGGTATACACATGAAGATAAACAATTTATCGACAGTGCGCTACGCTATCTGGGCTTACAAGATTTAAAAGACCGTTTTTTAGATGAGCTTTCTGGCGGTCAGCGTCAACGTGCTTTTATAGCCATGGTTATCTGCCAAGACACTGATTATCTTCTCTTAGATGAACCATTAAACAATCTGGATATGAAACACGCCGTTTCTATGATGAAGCAGTTACGCCGCACAGCTGATGAACTGAAAAAAACCATTCTTATTGTTATGCACGATGTTAATTTTGCATCATCTTATTCAGATATGATTGTTGCACTGAAAAATGGGAAAGCAGCCTATTGTGGAACTCCCAAAGAAATTATGCAACCAGAAATTCTTAAAGACATTTATGATGTCGATATTCAAATCAAAACAATCAATGACATCCCTATCGCTCTTTATTATCGATAACCATAAAGATTTTTTGCGCTTGCATGCACTATAGAATCTGCTAGGGATAGTAAAATGGGCTTATTGGGGAATAGTTTAATGGTAGAACAGCGGACTTTGACTTCGTCAATCTTGGTTCGAATCCAAGTTCCCCAGCCAGTATTTAATGATTTTAGCTTGCCATCGGGTTTTGTATAATTTGAAAGCAGGTTTTACATCAGTTTATTTTTTTCAAAGGATATTCAAAAACCTTTCAATGGTTATTTAAAACCCCTTTAGTGCATATTTTTCTCTTCCTCTAAAAATCGCAATTTGAGATGATAAGCTCTTGAGCTGGAGCGGTTTCCTTGAACCACATGTATAAGATATGTACCAACCCCTTTTATCTTAAATTGGCTAAAGATTTTTCGGATTTGAGGCACATCATTGAGAGAGAAGAAACTTCCCTTTAATTGCGCAAGCAGAGCAAACATCGTCTGGTAATCCTCTCGTAAATAAATCCTTTCCATAGTAATACACGTACATCTGGCTCTGTTTATAGCAATGCCAAGGTTTCATATCATGCCAAGATCTGGGATAAAGCCTACGGCAATGCAAAATTAAACAGTTAAAGTAAAGTAAGTGTTGTTTCCCCAAAATGTAAGGTTTATGACAACAATAACATTATCAAGATTATGGATATAAACAAATAAACGACAGGCATGGGGACGCCTTATCTAATAGCTATAAACCTATCTAAAGAGAGAATTTATAAAAGAAAGCCGAACCAAGTAACATGATGCGGCTTTCAGATATTGATTATAAGATTCAAATGAATCATCCACAATGGAGTAATGAATGCATATATACAAAACGTATTATATTGCAAGTGCTCTATTAGAAATATGAAAACTTATCAAAAGAAAATGCATCTTAAATGAATGTCTTCTCAATAAGGCTTTCATAAGTATCTTTTCATTTTGCACTCAAATGTAACTTCTTTGCAAATTAACCAGCTCAAATTTGAGTTGGCAAAATCAACCAATCCAAAATTGGAGGCATTATCTTTAGAGTAGAGCCATCTTTAAACATTATAGCTTTTGACTCAAAATTGAGTAAAATACCATGCCTTAGATTTTACAATGGTTTTGAATTTTACTGCCTCATTTTTTTTCAATAGGTGCCCCCCAAATTTGGGAGGAGCTCATTTGGTTTCGTATTTTTAAACTGTACCTTTTAAAACGTTTTTTGCTCGCTTGCTTGCGTTATATCATTAAAAGGCTTTCAATTTCATAAGACATACCATTGTGATGATAGTATCTATATAATGCCTGCCTATCATTTACTAACTTTTTAGTAAGCATTTTTAAAAACGATCTTGTCTTTAAATCTTTTTATGCAATCTTTATGAACTCAATCTATAAGCTTATGATAGTCTTAAACGATTATTCCTTTTAAGGTTTTGCTTAAATAAAGAGCAAAACACATCCCATTCTTAAACGTATGCAATTTATATTATCGATAATTCCAAACGACTGAAATTTTAAACAATGTGATTTGTGCTGTGATAAAAACGTATCATAAAATTTATGACCTGTTATGAATGATAACCGCTTTTCATTTCATTTGAATGCACATATGCGTTATAATATTTACATCATGATTAGCTTTTTATGGTCTATACATCCATGGCAATCTTATATAAAAAATGATCAATTCAAACATGCATAAAAGTATGGATTCTTAAGTGGATTCATATAAAATAATTTCACTTAATGTATTGACTTTATTAGTTTTTATGAACAATGTCTTTTTAGCTTCAAACGATATCAATTTCCTTGTAAAGAATATTCCTCCCATTCCAACAAAAGGCTCAGTATAAGTGCGATGGAGAATAGCTTATATGATTTTACAAGTAATGATCACTGGCCATGCAATAACGCCGACTGATCCCCAAGCCAATTAGACTGCCTGTGGGAACAGGCAGGTTGTGGGGCTGAATATAAATGGAACAGCACCGAACGAATAAGCCACACGTCGAAAGCAAGCCTCTAGCGTGCATAGCTTATAGGTTTTGGAAACAAACAATTATTATAATTCAGGTATTATAATTCAGACGATTAAAGATCGGATCTCAAGCTTTTTAATCTAGTGGACAAACACGAATAATATGTCCGTCTGGATCTTTGATGAGGAAGGTACGTCCAAATACATCAGTATAGGGTTTCTTCAAGACATTTATCTCAACAGTGGTTTGCTCTTTCCATTCCGCATAGAGCTTATCTACGTCCTCTCCCTTAGGCAACATAATGCCGATTTCTGAAAAACGAGGCACATTTTCCTCAAGGCGCATCGCCCCCAGACCAGAGAGCAAAGAGTACGTCACCCGAAGAAGCAAACGCAACATAGCGTGGCGAGATGAATACAGGCTCTTTCTTGAAGATGAATTTGTAAAAAGCTGTAGAATACTCTACGTTTGATGCGTATACCAACTGCAGATTTGGGGTAACAGGATAAGTGGGGATATTACTCATAAATTCTCCATAATTCAGTAGCGACTGCCTGACAGGCATATACCTATACTAGGGAATATTCCAACAAGAGTTTGTGATGCTTCCGTTCGCGGTGTGCTCTATTTATATGTTTTTATTCCCTTATCGCTATACGCTAACATATCGAGACCGCCACTACTGGGATTATAATGATATCTCTATCGCTCTTTATTATCGATAATCATAAAGATTTTTTGCGCTTGCCTACACTATAGAATCTGCTAGAGATGGTAAAATCGGCTTATTGGGGAATAGTTTAATGGTAGAACAGCGGACTCTGACTCCGTCAATCTTGGTTCGAATCCAAGTTCCCCAGCCAGAGTAGCTGTTTGTAGCTTGCCTGTGTAGCTTGCCAGCGGGTTTTGTATATTTTGCCACTAGGTTTTGTAGCAATTTATTTTTTTCAAAGAGTTTTAAAGAGGTTCTCAAAGGGTCTTCAAAGGTCTTTCAAAGATCATTTAAAACCTCTTCCATGAATCTTTTTTTCTTCCTCTAAAAGTCGCAATTTGA
>NZ_JBHINE010000150.1:0-309 GCF_042194715.1 Bartonella sp. CM120XJJH
ATTTTCGAGATTTATTTTTATTTAGTGTAATGTCTTGAAATACAACCAGTTGTTTACAATATTTTATTTTAAAAAAAATAAAAAATGATATTGACTCTTTGGTTGAAAGAGTACTATATACGACGAGTAACGAGAGCGGTTTCTGCTTGCGATGGTTGGTTTTGCTCTTGTTTTATTGACTAAGACTTATCATATACGCGGTGTTTTACCTTTTAGGTTTTTATTTTACGCTTTTTAGTGTATGGTATTATTTTGGTTTTTGAAACGGTTTTTTTGACTGTTTGTTCTTTGACAAGAGAAGAAAGAAGA
>NZ_JBHINE010000150.1:319-555 GCF_042194715.1 Bartonella sp. CM120XJJH
CGGAAGTCTTAGAGTTTTTCTTTAAGATTTCGAAAAGAATATGGCGGCACGTTTTTTAGAGAAGATGTTAATACCGGATCTAATGTTTGTAATGTTAGATTGGTGTGTAAAAATATGTTCTCGTCGATTCAAGCGTGACCATTTAATTGGTGCTCTTTAAGGTTTAAGGAGCAAAAGACCAAATATAGCCAAATCGAATTTTCAATATGAGAGTTTGATCCTGGCTCAGAACGAAC
>NZ_JBHINE010000151.1:0-555 GCF_042194715.1 Bartonella sp. CM120XJJH
GAGACAACCGTAGCGGGTCGCAAGGCACTGAATTGGTATCATGAGAAATGGGATGAGAAGCGTAATATTGGTTTAGGCGCCGAGCATGATTGGTCCAGTCATGGTGCAGATGCCTTTGGCTTGATGTGTGTGGGGTATGAACAGCCGATGCAGAAACAGAAGAGACCAGCTTATAGCGGTAGAGAAACTTATGAGAGCACGTCATGGATGGCAGAATGATGCATGATGAAGAGCATTTAGAGAAAGAAAGTAACGCATCAGATCTGTCGACAGAAGGTTTGTTTCGCAAGCTTGTGGGTTGGTACAAAGAAGATGTTGAGCATGTGAACAAATGGCGTGAACATGCAAGGGAGGATTTTCAATTTTACAATGGTGATCAGTGGAATGATCAAGATTTAGCGGCTTTAAAAGAACAACGCCGCCCCGTTATGACCTTTAACCGTATTGCACCACTTGTGAATGCTGTAGTTGGTTCAGAGCGTAACAATAAACGAGAGGTGCAATTCATTCCTCGTCAAATAGGCAAGGCATTGCCAAGTGAATTGCTTACAGGAG
>NZ_JBHINE010000152.1:0-555 GCF_042194715.1 Bartonella sp. CM120XJJH
ATGATAGTTATATCCGTGCCATTCGCTGGGCAAGCGACCGTATTGATAATGCTGGGATAATCGGCTTTGTTTCTGGTTCAAGCTATATAGAAAAGCCAACAATGGATAGTTTACGAAAATCTTTAGCCAAAGAATTTACGAGTATTTATGTACTTAATTTACGAGGTGATATCCGTAAAAATATGATGAATAAAAATAACGCTCAAGAAGGTGAGAATATTTTCGGCAATGGTAGTATGACGGGTATTGCGGTAACGCTATTTATCAAAAATCCCAATATTATTGGATCTTGTAAAATTTACTATCATGATATTGGTGATAATCTTTCCACTGAAAAAAAACTTGAGATGCTTCAATACCTTGGTAGTATTGGTGGTATTACACGTGAAGACGGTTGGAAAATAATTACACCAGACAAGCACGGTGATTGGATCAATCAACGTGATGAGAGTTTCGAAACATTCCTAGCTATAGGTGATAAGAAACCTCATAGCACAAAGCTCTTTGAGACTTATTCTCGTGGTATTATGACCAGTCGTGATCTTTGGGTTTATC
>NZ_JBHINE010000153.1:0-552 GCF_042194715.1 Bartonella sp. CM120XJJH
GTCAGTGAGAAGTTCCAACAGCAACAAATGGCACAACAACAGCAGATGGACCCCGAGCAGGAAATGAAGTTGCAGGAAAAGCAACAAGACTTAGAGACGAAAGCACAGATGCATCAGATGGATTTGCAACAAAAGCAGATTGATCTGTTTATGCGTCAAAAGAAAGCGGAATTAGAAGCAGAAATGATGCAACAGCGCCATGACATTGAACGGCAGAAGCTTCTCAATACTCAGGCACACAATCAGATCATGCGAGAGCGAATAGCATTACACAGAGGTATGCATAGTTGAGAAAGGTGAAAGAATGAATGCAGAAATGAATGAAGCTATGAATGAAGATTACAGAGTTGGAGCGCCGGTCTTTGATGATGAGAGCTCTTTTGATGCTGGCACTTATGATGGTGAAACGATTGATAATAATGACATTACGTCTCCAGAGCCGGTTGTGCAGTCCGTTGAAAAGCCTTCAGAGATTGTTCCTAGTATAGAGCAGCAGCGCTCTATCGAGCAAGCTAAACAAGCCCGTGAAGCGCTTATCAAGTTTTATGAACC
>NZ_JBHINE010000154.1:0-552 GCF_042194715.1 Bartonella sp. CM120XJJH
AGATTCATAAATTATCACATCAGAAATTATATGATAAAATATTGTTTTCTATAAATAAAATACCTTCAAAAATGAACAAAAATGTGGTTAATAAATAGTTATGATTTGTTTTCATTTTTTTACTTTTGAAAGGATTTTATTATGATAGAAAATGATATTCTTTTAACAGACCGTGAAAGTGCAAAACTGCTTCATATGAGTGTCTCAACATTCCGCCGTCATGTTACCAATGGCTCTCTCCCAAAACCTTTAAAATTTGGTTTTTTATCGCGTTGGTTACAATCGGATCTTTTGAATGTAATCGAGCAAGCAAAACAGCAACGTTATAACGACGCAGCATAAAAAGAAAACCTTGTCACGTAAGGACGGACAAGGCTTTCTCAAACTCATCAACCTGGCGCTTTATTTGGTGTAAATTCAAGGCTTTCTCTGCTGAAGCAAGACTTAAGGCTGGCATTCAAGTTGTTCTGAATGCTTTTTACAATAAGGGCTATTTAAGCGTCTCTCAACACTTCGCTGAGGCATGACAGCACCAGGACGACATATGGGAAG
>NZ_JBHINE010000155.1:0-551 GCF_042194715.1 Bartonella sp. CM120XJJH
ATGGACCATTGATTTGCCCACGAAACCCTTGCAATAAAAGAGGTTGGTCCGCCATGATTTCGGGGCGCCCCGCAAGGGTCAAAGAACCACTGCCCACAGCACGGCAAAGTCGGTCTGATTCTGATGCAGCAGCAGCTTGTGCTTCCTCCTCACAAGTGTAACAAGTCCGTAAACGCCGCATGGGACCGCTAAACCCTGTCTGATGCTTAACTTGGCATTGCTGCCCTTTTGAGCGATCAAAATAAGAAGCTTCAATGGTGCCATATTGCGTACGTGGCTCTAACGTGAATTCCCAGTTGGAACAGTCGTGTTTATGAAGTTTGAGTGCTGGTAAATTATCTCCGCTTAAAAACAAAAACTTATTGTCCTTGATTAAAAAACGTGCCCGCATGCGGTCGGCAAGGCGGGTTAAAAAATCAACAGCCGATTGATCTGTACGAATCACATAAGGCAAAGTTTGTTGAGTGAACTGATGACTGACCTTTGCTTGATAGCCATGGCGTTTGGCGAGTGTCTCAACAATCTCCCCAACAGTTTTGTGATCAAAATGT
>NZ_JBHINE010000156.1:0-549 GCF_042194715.1 Bartonella sp. CM120XJJH
AATGACGTGTCATCAAAATACCTTTCTGTAAAAATTATTACTATTGATATTATATATTTTGTGTAGTATAGTGCACTAATGGTAACCATTCATAAAACTACAGAATTTGATACTTGGCTTAAAAAACTCAAAGATAAAGGCATTAAAGCTATTATTCTTCAACGTGTTGTGCGATTAAGACAAGGTCTTTTAGGTGATGTTAAATTCTTTAATGGCATTGGTGAATTACGTATCCACTATGGGGCGGGTTACAGAATTTATTTTACCCAAAAAGGCTCTGATTTTATCCTTTTGTTATGCGGTGGAGATAAATCAACGCAGCAAAGAGATATTGAACAAGCGTTAAAGTTAAAAGAGGAGTACAGTGATGAAAACTACACCATTTAAACCAGAAGAATATCTTGAAACCACTGAGGAACAACAAATATTTCTCAATGAAGCCTTCAAAACTGGTGATGCTGCTCATATAGCGGATGCCCTTGGTATTGTTGCACGTGCTCAAAATATGAGAGCCTTAGCAAAAGAAACCAATCGTGAACGCAGTGGTTT
>NZ_JBHINE010000157.1:0-548 GCF_042194715.1 Bartonella sp. CM120XJJH
AAGTCAAAACTGCCAAAGCTGCCCGCGCCAAGAGCGCTTGGTGTTGCAACACCTCCGGCGCTATTAAGTGTTTGTGCAAGAGCTGTGTTGAGATAGGTCTCACGAATTGTTTTATGGTTTTTCAACTTGGAAAAGAATTCATTTCCACAAAGCCCAATAATCCGCGAACGATCAGAAAATGCTCCTTTTGAAGCCTCAATCATCCGCATAATGACTTGATCAACATTGTCAGCAACATTGGTTGTCTCATTATTCAGTTTAAAGTCAATGGGCTTTGGGGGTGTGATTTCCCATTCTTTGTACCAGTCAACAATGACAGAGCCATCAGCATCAAGGACAACACCTTGAACAGCGCCAAGCTGCATATTTTCCCATGTCAATTCGATTTCAGAAATCAGTTTCTTTTGTTTTCTGGCAATATATTTCATTGCTGTCTCGAGTTGATCTTCTGTGCCAAATTCACGCCGGTTCTGGATTTCTTCTGATTTTACGGTATCACTTTTGGCAATCCGTGTTGTTTTGAAAAACCGAAGATTACGACCCTCTCT
>NZ_JBHINE010000158.1:0-547 GCF_042194715.1 Bartonella sp. CM120XJJH
ACTTCCCATGCTAATTGGTCAACAAAACGCGCTCCATCTTCACATGTCGCATAACATTCAACATCTAGCGTTAAAACGCGTCGCCTTACTCCATAATCATAGCCATCTTCAATTGTTTCACTTTGTGTTGAGATATTAATTGCAGGCGTGTTCTCAACGGAAAAGTTGAAATCACGCATATTGAAAACGTTGTCACCAGCTGCCGTCTTTGCTGCCTTTATCAAAGCAACAAAGCTTTCCCTTATCGTTTCGCGTGGATGTTTCATTGTTTTATCTCTCGCAAGATAAGCTTATACATACCGGATTCAGAGGCTTGGACATCTGTGACAATGAAGTGCTCTTGAGAGGGGGCTTTGCTGTTTTCAGGGGAAATGATTACAACATTATCTTGAGGGTTTGGTGGTAAGCCTCCAATGTCATTGATACAAAGATCAAGTTCCTTTCTTGCAATTGTGGTAGGGATTCTGCCACCGGCGTCCGATTCTGAATGTTTAATGGTGTAAATCGCTGTGATCCGAAAAGATTGCTGGTTGTCCTTTCGCGTGTA
>NZ_JBHINE010000159.1:0-547 GCF_042194715.1 Bartonella sp. CM120XJJH
TAAATTAGCTGCTGAACAGACGAAATCTGGTTTTATTTCCGTATTAGCAACCCCTGGAACAGTTAAACGTGCTTATACAAATGAATTAATCAACTCTTTTGCTGGACAGTGTCATGTTCAGCTTGTGGGAAGTGAAAAGCTTGCTGGATTTGCTGAAAATTATTTACGGGGAAAATCTATCGATTCGAAAGAGATAAAGAAAGAAATCCTTCCATGTTTTGTGGAAAAAAATGGCAAATATACTGATATTATTGTTTTAGCCTGCACACATTATCCTTTTTTGATTAGCTTCTTTCGTGAACAAGCTTTATGGTCCGTTAAATGGATTGATCCAGCAAAAGCTATCGCTAAACATACCAGATCATTATTGCCATTGTCGGAAAAAATACAGCAGCAACCTGTAAAGAAATATCAAGATTTTGTGTTGCTAACATCAAAAAAGGTCACTTCTTCAACGGAGCGTTTATTAAAAGGATTTGGCTTAAAACTCATGAAAAGAGTTGACTTTGGGATACGAGATCAATAAAACTGTTCCAGCTTTTTCTTT
>NZ_JBHINE010000016.1:0-10798 GCF_042194715.1 Bartonella sp. CM120XJJH
AAAAAACACTAATCAAATATTGTAACAAAAATTCCTATTTCAAGACGTTACTGTCAAAATAAAAAGCCTATAAAAATAAACCATGAAAACAAAAAGAGTTCAAAGAGAGCATGGCGCCTTTAAATAAAATATAGCACCCCATTGCAATGCATAAAATGGAAGTTCTCAAGAGTGGCTTAATCACAATAACACTTGTTTTATGTTACTTTAACAAGGAAATTTTTCTGCACAGGTACGATTTATAAAGACATTTCTGTATAAAGAGAATTCGCATGATCTGTAATTTGTAAAAAGAATCAAATTCCTGTAGAAGCATGCTAAGCTAGCTAGCTTTCTTTATTTAATATTGAAAAGTACTCTTATAAATCTATGTGGGATAACGAACAACAAAAAAACGATCCTGGACAGGACCCTGCTCTTGTCGTCAAACGCTTGCGTCCTGCGCGCCGACAAGTTTCGGCCCGTTGGCTTACGGGAACCGTTCTGACAGGAATCACTTCCTGCATTCTTATGGGTATTGCACTTTTTACGGCTCTTGATGAACAACAGCGATTGGTAACCCCTCCACAATGGTTTACGCAAGAAAACCTATCAGAATCACAAGATCCTGAGGCCAATGGGTATAAAGGTGATCGTATTTCTCCCACCCATGCACGGCAAAGCTTTGACAGAAAACGTCAATTTGAACTATCGATTCTGCAAAAAAAAGGCGATGAACAAGTTATTCAAACACAACATTTTGAATGGATTCGTATGGCTTTAGCCGAAAATCGCCCCCAGAAATATAGCTATCCAAAATTTGATTCTTTAAGCATTCTTGCCAGTGATTCGAAAAATCAAAATATCGCACCACAAGAAGATTCTGGGCAGATTTACGGTGCAAAAATCGAAACAAAACTCACCTTACGCAGCTATGATTTTAAAATAGATCAATTTGATTTTGATGACAGCGACACATTGACAGATGAAGAAGCACAACAAGAAGTACAAAAAGCTGGATTTACTTTAGAAAAGAGCTCCGAACTTCTTTCAGTTCTCACATTGATTGATCCTTTAAAATTAGAAGATGCATCCTCTGATTCCCAAGGAACAGAATCCCCTGAAGTTCGCATTGTTCAAGAAAATGTAACCATTTCTCCTCAAAGTCACCGTATCGATCTGACGAAAAACTATGTTGAAGATATTATTCCTATTCGTAAAAAACAAACGATAGCCGATGCTTTCAAAAAAACCAGTTATACAAAAAAGCAAATTGAACAGGTTGTAAAAACGCTAGAAAAAATCAGCCTTTCCGATACCCTTAAAGAGGGAAGTCTTTTACGCATTGGTATCGTGACACAAGCTGGTGAAGAAGACCATCTCGTACGCGCAAGTATCTATCAAGGGATGCATCATGTTCTCACCATTGCCCTAAATGATAAAGGCCAATTCATTGAAAGCACAGAGCCTAAAATGTCTAAATCACTTAAAACAGCTTTTCAAAATGGTATTCCGCATTCTTATATCAATAGCGCGCAATTACCAACAGCTTATGATGCACTCTATAGTGCTTTGCTAAGCCATAATATATCACAATCTCTCTCTCATCGTCTCATTCGTCTGCTAGCCACCAATATTGACATGAAAAGTCCGATAACCCCCAATGATCAAATCGAAATATTTTATGCCGTACCACAAAGCGATAAAGAAAACAAAAACGGCAAAAAGAACTTGAAAGCAAAGGAAGCATCCAAAAACACTGATCCAGAAATTCGTTATATTAGTGCAACTTTTGGGAATACAACTTATAAATATTACCGTTATCAATTAAAAGATGGAAGCGTTGATTATTATGATTCTGAAGGGAAGAGTTCAAAGCCTTTCTTGCTGCGAAAACCCACACCAAATGGGATTTTTGGCTCCCCCTTTGGTCCACGCAAACATCCTATTTTAGGCTATATTCGCATGCATACGGGTGTTGACTGGGTTGCTCCTAAAGGATCACCCATTATTGCTGTAGGAGATGGTATTGTCACAAGAGTAGGCGTAACAGGCGGCTATGGAAATCACACGGAAATTCAACATGCCAATGGATATGTCAGCAGTTATTCACACCAAAGCCGTTATGCACCAGACATCAAACCAGGCGTGAAAGTACGACAAGGACAAATTATTGGCTATGTTGGATCAACAGGCATGGCAACCGGACCCCATTGTCATTTTGAAATCATTGTCAATGGCGTCAAAGTTGATCCTATGCGCATCCGTATACCGGATAGCAAAGCCTTAACCAATCAAGACCTACAAACATTCCTCCAAGAAAAAAACAATATTGATGCCTTGATAAACAGCCCTATAACACCCTCCGAAGAGACTTAAAGCATGAAAGCATCTGTATTTTACGCCTTAAAACATCTAAACAATATGCTTTAGCGCTTACTTTTCTCAAAGAGATTTCCGCACTTTAAATATCTATTAAAGAATACACCGAAATATGCCACCACTCAAAGTCGCATAACAATGATTAAAAATAAAACGCCCTCCCCTTTTCTGGTTTACGCACAATAGAAAAGTGCAAAATATGAAACACAAAAAGGCTAACTCTTCTTGTTTATTTTATCAAAACGATAAAAATCTCTTTGTTTTCCATGCAATAAAATCTTAATCAAAGGAGAATTTTTCTAAAGAATGAAGATTTTAAAACCCATATCATTCTATAAACAACCCGACTTCTTGCTGAATAGATTCCACTTGTTGAATGCTTATGCTGTTCATAGCCCTAAAGGACGGTGTTTCATGAACTTTCTGAGAAAATTTTACCTAAGAATATTCGTTACACACTTTTACAAAAACACCCCATATTTAAAGTTTTACATGCCTTACAAAAAATAACAAAACTTGAAAAAACATTCTCTTCACAAAGAAATAGAGCTTACGAATATAAGTATTATTGGCTTAAAGGGGCTCTTATTCAAAAATTTAAATTTTAACTTAAGCACTTCAAAGCGATAAAACATACAAAAAAAGGAGAATTTGAAAACCGATAATCGGAGTCAACAAAGCGAAAAACAAAGAGACTAAAGGATAAAGAAGAAAAGTTGCTTTGCTTGAAGACAATTGACAATCTGATATGAATGGTGCTGTGTTCGCGTTATCTAAGTCATATTTTATGCTCATTTTTATTAAAACGAACCAGCAAAGAGCAAAGAGTTTACCCCTTTTAAAAATCAGTCAGAGTTTTTTTGAACTATTCATACTGAGTTTTGGCAAAGGAATGACAATCTTGGTGCCCCTCAAAGCAGAAGTTTCAAACAGAGGTTTTTCACCAAATTGCATACAGAGCTGTTCCACGACCACACGACCAAGCTCTGTTTTTTATTCTAAAGTTTGGCTTTTCATATCCACGCCATCATCTTCTACAATGAATATCAATTATCCATTGGGCTCAGAGCCAAATGACAAATTCTTTGACAATATTTATATAGAGGGCAAAAGCATTTTTCAAAAGAAATAACTATCTTATCGAAGCACAGAGGAAAACTCTCCATATTAAAAGCTTATAGCCTTCTCTTAAAGCTTTATACAAACCTCGTTATTAATGAGGCACTTTACCTTTAATTTATACCACAAAAAAAACATAAAGCCTTGTTTCTAGAATTTTTCACACATCATTTGATGGAAAAGAATAAAGATAGCAATTGTAAAAAGAAAAACGCAGAAATCGAGTACGATTTGCAAGTTGGTCTTATTGTTTTCAGTATGAGCTTTTTTGAGAGCCAAATCGTATCATCTGAGAGATGTGTGACCGCAATGCGATTCATGAAAAATTAAATTTAAAGTTCCTAATTGATATGACAGCTCTCAGGTATTTTCTGCAGTTGTTTCAGTTTTTGATGATAACATTATGAAATACAAAATAATAGTTACTATAATTTTTTTTACCACCTTTGTTTGTATGAAGCCTTATAGCCTTCACGCGCAGAATATTTGTGTAAAGAACTACCCAAGGCGAGATTTTATCAATACATTACCTAAACCAAAACGAATTGCGTATGATGATCGTTCTACAGATGTATACATCGTTAATGAACTAACCAATCCGGCCTAGTTCTATGGTATTAATTGATAAAGGCATAGAGCGTGGAGAATGGAAAACGGGTCCATATTGGGGAAATAAAGGGCCTTCGAATAGAATTAAATCTGGTTGTGTGGGAAAAGCAGCAACAACATCCAATGCTTGGCTTTTTGGATCAGGAGGATGGGCTACATATAAAGTACAAGATGATGGCACTATTTTAAAATTCCGATGGTATAATCCTTATATTGGTGCCAATGAATATTCTGCTACCGCAAGCAGAAAAGGTTATTATTTTGAACGCGTGGAGGAGGGCGGTGATAACGCAAGAACAATTTGGTATATAAAAAGAAAGGAACCTATCAAAAACTATACGGTTGTCATAGCAGCTGATCCGCAGCCATGGCGTTTGGATACTGGCGATCCTAACGCGAACAGCAACCGACAGCCATGGATAGAGGAAAATAAGAAAGTCGCCCGTGCGATAGAATCACATGCAGCTTCATTTTATATTATCAATGGCGACTTAACTGAATTTGGTCGTCCTCAAACCTATCAAGATTATGCCGATATCTATAAAAGTATCGCTTATCCTGTCTATGAAGGACTAGGGAATCATGACTATTACAATAATATTGGTGATTGTATGATACCGCTAACAAGTCTTTCAAAGAATGCATGTGCAATAAGTGCTGTGCAAAGAATGTTGCAAGAACTAAAGAAATATAGCCGCTCTTTACCTGAGTTCAATCAACATGTAACTTCTCGTGTGCTTATTCGTTATGAAAGGGCCTATGACATAATAACAGGAAGTTTAAGCTACTCATGGGATTATGGAGATATTCACTATGTGCAACTTCACAATTATCCAACTTATACGGCTAATTTATCTGGCGATTACACTAAAGTAAAGATAACGAGCGCTCTTAGGTGGCTAAAAAAAGATTTAGCTGCTGCTGATGCAAGAGGGAAAGTTACAATCCTCAACTTTCACGATGCTCGTCCCTATTTTGGAGATAAAGATTCGCATTTTCTCCATCCGAAAAATGCTCGACGTCTTGCTGTATTTAAATCCATCATTACAAGTCACAATGTCAAAGCAATTTTTGTAGGACACGAACATCAACATGTCTATTGCCGTGCACAGGATGATAAAGTCTTTGGAAACATCCCTGTCTATACAGCAGGAGCACTCTTTAGAGGAGACTACTATCTCGTCAATGTGCGAGGGAAAAATATTTACGTAAAAGCTTATAATGGAAAAACAGGAAAACCTGTTTTGGTCGAAAATTTAGGACGAAATGGAGCCAACACCTCCCTCGCGGAGAGTTGTAGTAATTTATAAGAACATTTTTTTACTTTCAACTTTCACACACAAAGGAAGCAACTTCAAATAACCTAGGCTGTCTCCTTTGCACCACCTGTATTAAGTTTTGGCAAAGGAATGACAATCTTTGTGCCTCCTAAAGCAGAAGTTTCAAACAGAGGTTTCTCACCAAATTGCATACAGAGCTGTTCCACGACCACACGACCAAGCCCTGTTTTTTGTTCTAAAGTTTGGCTTTTCATTCCCACGCCATCATCTTCTACAATGAGCATCAATTGTCCATCTTTCTGAGGACCAAAAGAGATATAAATATGACCCGACCGTTGATCAGGAAAGGCATGTTTTAAGGAATTGGTCAGCAATTCACCAAGGATAATTCCAAGTGTTGTCGCATCTCTTGAAGACAGGCGACAATCTTTAAAGTTGGTGTGAATGGTGATGTTTTCACGCAATTCAAAAGGGACAGCCAATTCGACATCATGCACAACAGAACTGAGAAACTCTGCCAATAAAGTCGTTTCCATATCATCACTTAAGCGCAAACGACGATGGGCTGTAGAAATTGTCTGAATACGATCACGTGCCGCCCCTAGAACAGAACGTACCTCTTCATTTTTGCTCCGGTTTAACTGGAGCCCCAGCAAAGAAGACACCGTCCCAAGAGAATTGCCAATGCGATGGCTTGCATCCTGCAACAATATTTCAACCCGTTGGCGTTCTTTTTCAGCGTGATTACGTGCTCTTTCTAATTCTTGTGTCCGTTCTTTCACGCGAGCTTCCAGAGCGATATTTTCGCTATGAAGCAGCAATTGATACAGTTTTAAAGAACGCACATCACGGTGAAAACGATTAATAACAAAATAGGCAGAAATAAAAGTACTCACAACGGAAACAATAGCCGCCAATGTCAAAGCAGCCCGCATTAATGCGATACCCTCACGCTGTTTTTGTCGCACCACATCATCCCCATTAATAAAGCTTGTCATCAATTGAGCTAAACGTGCCACAGGAATCTTTGATACTTCCAAAGAGGCAGCATGAGAAGGTTGTTCAGGAATCGCATCAAGAGCATGCATATGGGCATTCATAAATGCTTTTCGTGCTTCAACCTCTTTTTTAAAAGCCGTAAACCATTCATCCCATTGTGGATGCGCATAAACAATAAGTGCGATATAATCGAGAATATCTCCTAACTCGCGCTCTGCATTTTCAAAACGTATTTTATCTTCCACCTTGCGCGTTTTTGCATAGCTGCGATCAGCAACAGCCATATCAATCAAGCTAATAAGGACCAAATCAGCCTGTTCGCGCAATTCTGAACTTGTATTCAACTGTGCGACTTCTCGATCAACGGCATTTGAAAGCAACATAATAAAAACCGATGCCAAAAGAGCCATAACAAGAGAAACAACAATCGCAGCCCACCGCCAGCGTGATATCGTTGCATCAGAAGAAGGCATTTGAGGCATCAAATTTGTTTTTGTTGTCATAGAATGTCCATTGGCGAACTTGAAAGTCGTCATTTTTCAGCACAAAGGAAGGCAACCTTATGGAACATAAAACCTAAAGCCCGTGAGAAAGTTTTATACAGGCTTTTCTTGTGTTCCTAAGGATACACGCCAAACTTCTGAATTTCCTCAGATACTGACTTTACTGTAATAGCTATAACGGGAATAAAAAAAACAAGGCTATCGATCATAATTATTATGCTTTTTTAGCCGTTAAATGAACACAATGTACTTCCAGCTGAATAAGAATCAGGACCATAATCAGACTCACCATCCACCTTAAGAAGTTCTTGTAATCGATTACGCGCCCTGCTCACACGGCTTTTAATGGTTCCAACAGCACAACCACAAATAGCTGCAGCATCTTCATAAGAAAACCCCGATGCGCCAATGAGAATAATGGCTTCTCTTTGATCGGCAGAAAGCAAATTTAAGGCTTTTTTGAAATCTTGCAAATCAAGCGATCCATATTGAGCAGGATGAACAGCGACATTTTGAGTAAACACGCCATCGGTATCTTGAACTTCTCTTCCCTTTTTACGCATTTGACTATAAAATTCATTGCGCAAAATAGTAAAAAGCCAAGCTTTAAGATTGGTTCCCATCTCAAAACTATCTTGCTTAGCCCATGCCTTCATAACAGTATCTTGGACCAAATCTTCAGCTTTATCGTGCTTGCCACTTAAAGAAACAGCAAAAGCTCGTAAAGCCGGCAACACCAAAAGGAGTTCTTGTTTAAAGTTTTTCGCGCACTTTGACATAAAGGATTCAAACCTTTTCCACATTGTTTAAGCCAAATTGCTCTGCGCGCTCCAACTTCTCTAAAAGATCGAGTAAACACCGTGGCAGTGCTTCTTCTTGAATTTCCATGTAAAATTGACGTAACTTCCGTGCTATTTCGCTATTGACCCCGAGAAGATCATCTCCAACTTTAAATTGTGTGGTGAGATTTTTTTCATCACGGTCGTTCATTTTTCATCCCCCTAATCCATATAATATCAGTAGCACCGCGAAGAATTTTTTCGCCTTATGGTTGTAAATATAGCTGTCGGTAAAAAGTTCCATACAAATCAAGGAACTTTTTTATCGGCTGAGAATTTCAACCAACAAAATGCTTGAAAGGTCAAAGGAGTTATAAATTATGTCATTATCAACGCGCATTGCCCCGCATCTTCCCTATCTTCGGCGTTTTGCCCGCTCTGTCACCGGTAGCCAATCCTCTGGCGATGCTTATGTGTCAGCGATGTTGGAAGCACTCATTGCCGACATCTCCATTTTTCCCAAAGCATCCACTGACCGAATTGGTACCTATTGGCTTTTTTGCCATCTTTTTGACCAAACCACACCGAACATCCCTGAACCCCTGCCCCAATTTGGTCTTGAACAAAAAACAAGTGCCAAATTATCCTATCTCACGCCCCGTGCACGCCAAGCATTTTTGCTCATTGCCGTTGAAGGATTTCATGAACGAGAAGCCAGCGAAATCATGAATCTGGATACGAAAGAATTCCGTAAGCTTCTCAACCAAGCATCCATTGATATTTCTCAACAAATTGCCACTGAAGTAATGATCATCGAAGATGAACCTCTTATTGCGCTTGATATTGAGCAAATGGTAGAAAGCCTAGGTCATCATGTTGTGGGAATAGCGCGCACGCGTGATGAAGCTGTCATCATGTATCATAAGAAAAAACCACGGTTGATTTTGGCTGATATTCAATTAGCCGATAACAGTTCAGGTATTGACGCGGTCAACGAGATTTTGAAAAATGACCGTATCCCAGTGATTTTCATCACGGCTTTTCCTGAAAGGCTGCTGACCGGCGAGCGTCCAGAACCAACTTTTTTAGTGACCAAACCTTTTAACCCGGATATGGTGAAAGCGCTTATTTCTCAAGCTTTATTTTTTCAAGAGAATGCTTCTAAAGCGGCTTAGAACAGAGTAACATCTTAAAATTATGATCGTTACGCCTCTTTCAAAGCCTCCCATGGATAGATCTCATATGAGTGCGCTCATGCAAGCGATTCGTGGTGCTGATATTTGTGTTCTCTATCAGGCAACAAATCTGGTTTATTTATGGGCTGAAAACTTGCCGCACCATTTGCACAATAAATGGCGGGTTGGGTGTCGTGACAGCGACTTTTTTTCGCTTGACCTTGCAGACAATATGGAAACCATAAAACTGCAAGTTTTAGCGAGTGGCAAAATGCAAACTGTTGAAGCACGTTTTGAAGATACAAAAAAACAAGAGATTTGGTATAAATTTTCTATTGATTGCCACCGCAATGATAACGGAGACATTATCGGTATTATCACCACCGGTGTTAATATTTCCGGCTTACGCCGCCGTGAACAAGTGCTTAAAATCCTTCTTCGCGAAGTCAGTCACCGTTCTAAAAACCTTCTAGCGATCATTCAAAGTATTGCCAGCCAAACCGCCCGCTATACTGAATCTCTTCAAGTTTTCTTACGCAAATTTCAAGGTCGTCTTCATTCTCTTTCTCATTCTCAAGATCTGATCACTGATTCCGATTGGCGTGGCGCTCAATTTCGCGAATTGGTCCAAACGCAGGCTTTAGGCTATTTTATGAAAGAAACAGAACGTTTTTCACTTGAAGGCGTAGATCCTTATCTTTTTCCCAATGCCGCTTTGCATATTGGTTTGGCTTTTCATGAACTGATTGTTAATTCTCTTTCTTTTGGAGCCCTTTCCCAAGAAAAGGGAAGCATTTGTGTACGCTGTGAAATTGAAACAAAACCGAATGGTAAAACGCAACTTATCATCACTTGGCATGAAAATTTTGAATCTGGCATCCCTCCCACAAACAATAAAAAAGCCTGTTTTGGTAGTGCCGTTCTCGAAAAAATCGTTCCCATTTCCGTGAATGGTTCAGCTTCCCTCAAATTGACACAAGAAGGAATTGTCTATTGCCTCTCTGTTCCTGATACTTATTTTGATATTTTTTCTTAAAAGAGCATTTTACACAATAAATAAACAAGAGAAGTTTCCCCCTTTTTTTTAGCAAAATTTCTCATCTGTTTTATTAAGCACAAAGATATTTTCCACCCCTTTAAACCAACTTCTATAATCCCCCGATAGCTCCCCAAAACTTTAACGATGAAAACTTAGCATAAAATCCATTCCCGCTATCAACCAACTTCCATCCCTCATATAACCGCATATTTTAAGACAGAAACCAAAACGATGAAGAGCAAACCGTTTCAGCTTTTATATGCCAAATAAAAGCGAGTCTATTACCCACCTCTTTTTGTGTCATTTTCGCAATGCACATACAATTTCATTTTGGCAGAATATGAAAAGGAGTAGAGCTAACATCTATCATCACGCTTCAGCTTTACGAGCTTAAAACATCTACGACAATCAATTGATGAAATACACATTTTATGCTTTTATTTATCGCATTCTTTAATGAAGATATCCTCTTCAGGTACAATAGGACATCCTAAAACAGTATACACTTGTGTCTTTCATTCACGCACTTTTTAATATTTCCCAGCGCATCCACGCTCATTTCAAAACAGTGTCTGTCAATAAGACATAATAGCTCCCGTAAAGTGAACCATCAAGTATGCCCCTTTTCACTTCATAAAAGTAATAGCGAGCACCATCATACCCTTTATCCCTCATGTTACAACAGCCATTGACCTTTGAGAGCGTTCAAGCGTTCATAAGAGGCATTTTAGTCTATTTTAAAATATTTCTCACCGACACAAAGCCCATACACACCCTTTTATGACGTGCAAGCCAATGACTTTGATTAATTCACTATAGAACGGACATCTCAGACGCGGAACTGACATCTCAAAGGGGGAACTGACATCTCAAAGGGGGAACTGACATCTCAAAGGGGGAACTGACATCTCAAAGGGGGAACTGACATCTCAAA
>NZ_JBHINE010000016.1:10898-21061 GCF_042194715.1 Bartonella sp. CM120XJJH
GGGGGAACTAAAAAACTGTAAAAACGTTTAACAGTGAAGAAGCCCCTAGGCTGACAAATTGGAGTCTGCGCTGTCAACCTATCATTTGGAAAATAATTGATGAATCCCCTTGTTTTTATCCTCTTATTAGTTTCGTGTACAGATGATTTTAATAGTTGCTATTCGAACAATACAATGGTTAAAATCTATCCAACGGCTCAAGCATGTGAACAAGCCATGATACCCTCCACAAAAAAGTTTGCACTTTATGGACAACAAATTTTTGCCCAATGTATAAACGTACATGCAAATCTACATCAACAAGAAGTAAAATTGATCTGGTCTGTAACAAACCATGGAAATTTCCTGCTAAAAAGCCAAAGTGTAAATAACAAGATATCTACAGTCCAGAAAGAAGGTATTTTACCAACATCACTTCCTCTTTTGCATTCTTCTTCCACAAACCTCTTGCACAAAAAACTTTAAAAGCATAAACCCATCAGATCTCAAAAAATAGTCAATGAACGACATGATGGATAATAAGCGAATGCAACCTTCAAAAGACTATCACACAGAGCAAAACTCTCTGCCTCAAGATCTCCCTTTAGATCCTGCTGTAGAACGAGTGAGAAAAAAACTTATGGGTTTAATGATTATTTCCGTTTTAATAACGCTTTTCCTTATTCTAACTGTACTGTTTTTAATTGTTTATAAAGTGATAGCAACCGGATCAGCGCCAAAAAAAACAGAGCTATCTTCCTCTCCCAGCAAAATCCCACACGTTATCCATCATACGCTCTCTCTACCGGAAAAAACACAGATTTTGTCGCAAAGCCTCTCAGAACACAATATTGTACTGAAAGTTTTAACCCCTGATGGACAGACAAAATTTATGATTTACAATTATCACACCGGTGCATTAATCGCCGTTCTTTCTGTTGAAACAACAAAAGAAAGTTCGAAGATAATGCCTCATTAAGCAAACGAACATCACCACAAGCGCTTAACATAGCATCCCAGAAGATTTAAGCATTTTCCTCTGCTTCAAGATTGACCACTTAGGCGACGACGCGGTTTTCTCTGTACCCCCTTACTTAAATCTCAGCAAAGAGGCAATCTTTTCTGCCAACTGCCTTCGTTAAGTTCCTGATACTGCCCCCGTGAAAATTCAAAGAAAGCGCAAGAAGCCTCTTGGAGCATATATAATTTATCATCATGATGCCAATAACATCACCATAAGCGCTTACATAGCATCCCGGAAGATTTAAGCATTTTCCTCTGCTTCAAGATTGACCACTTAGGAAACGGTAGATTTTTCACTGTATCTCCTGATCTAATCTCGGAAAAGAAGAAACCTTTCTGTCAACGCATTCCCATTTTTAAGAAAACTGACATCGCTTGGGAAAATCTAATGAACATGCAAGAAAGGCATCTTCTTGAGTGCAAATTCTTGAGTGCAAAAATTCAACATAATTAATTTATAGTGATGATTTATTTTGCATGTCAAACGGGAGCCTCAAATACTGTAAGATTCTCCCCTTTCACATCTGTTCATAAGGAACTGAATCAAAATCATTGCCTCACATATCCCAGCAAGCAAATGGATGAATAAAAATACCTCTTATAAATGATCCGGTATCAAAAAAAGAACTGTTGCAACATTGAAAATTAAAGCAATAACGCCCAGCTTGCATCTTTATTAAGCAAAGATAGCCGATGTATTTCACGTGATAGAATTCATGAACACCAGCGCAAAATGGGCATAAATACATTGAACAGTTAAATATAAGTATGAATGAATAAATAAAACAACGACATTGCGTTCTTCATACAAGAACTGCCTCTTAAAATACACAGATGTGGTTTTCTCTGTATCCCATCACTTAAATCCCAGCAAAGAGGCAATCTTTTCTGTCGACCCCCTTCGTTAAGTTCCTAATACTGCCCCATGAAAATTCAAACAAAGCGCAAGAAGCTTCTTGAGCAGATATAATTTATCATCATGATACCAATAACATCACCACAAGCGCTTAACATAACATTCCTGAAGATTTAAACATTTTCCTCTGCTTCAAGATTGACCACTTAGGCGACGGCGCGGTTTTCTCTGTATCCCCTCACTTAAATCCCAGCAAAGAGGCAATCTTTTCTGTCGACCCCTTCGTTAAGTTCCTAATACTGCCCCATGAAAATTCAAACAAAGCGCAAGAAGCTTCTTGAGCAGATATAATTTATCATCATGATACCAATAACATCACCACAAGCGCTTAACATAACATTCCTGAAGATTTAAACATTTTCCTCTGCTTCAAGATTGACCACTCGGCGACGGCGCGGTTTTCTCTGTATCCCATCACTTAATCCAGGCAACGAAGAAACCTCTTTTGTTGCTGTTGATGCATCTCCATTGCTCGTGCTTTCTGCTGTTGTAAGTGAAAGCTCAAGAGATGATTCATCTTGGGTCCGTACAGTACGTCGACGCGGAGAACGACGTGTTTTTTTGACGGGTTCAACATTTTTCTCAGAGCGACAGTGCTCTTGATCCGTTTTTTCATCCGATAGAGCTTCTAAAGCATTTTCACGCGCATCCCCATTTTGCGCTTTATCATATTGGCCATTGCCATTTTTTTGCGACGGCATCTGTAATACATCTGTATCATCCTCGACAGCATCCTTTTTTTCACCGTCAAGATTTATTTCACCGCATTCTTGCCCATTGTTTTCATCACGATTTTCGTTTTCATCACCACGATTTTCATCACGCCGAACTGATTGAGACATTTGCCCAGCTGCTGCTAAAATAATACGCAAATAGTGCTCGGCATGTTGTAAATAATTTTCCGACATAACACGATCACCTGCACCTTGTGCATCACGCGCAAGGCTTATGTATTTATCGGCAATTTGCTGAGCATTCCCGCGAATTTTAACATCCGGACCGCTACTTTCATAATTGCGAGACAACGGATTAGGACCGCGACGATTATTATTGTTATTACCATTATTGTTATTATTGCGACCGCGTACCCGTCTATTTTGTTGTGGCCTCATTTTTATCCCTTTTTGGAGTGTTGATCTTTATATGTGTCTTAATTGACGCTTCCTCATTGCATTACCTTTTGATAATGCTGATCATGTTTAACATACGGTTATCAAGCTATCCGCGTTTATTTCACTCAAACGAACCCTACTGATATTGATAAAAGCATATATTTTCTTGAAAATCTCAAAACAGCAGGGAAATCGTAAATCAAAAATTCCCTTTTTCTCTGTCAAACAGCAGAAACCTAATGATGTTCACGTAAAATGCCAAGTGTTTTTTTTAAAATAAACCATATTTCACTAAAAAAATAACTATCTTGTGGAAAACAAAAAGGAAAAAACACACACTCAACATACCTGACAAAGAAAAATCCTGCCAGAGAATATTAGAAGCTTCCTTTTTTGCTCTAAAACCACCGCTCCTAAAAACGCCGATATTCTCTCCCCTCTCGTGCATGTAACTCACAAGCACTTCCATCCCAACGAGTCACTGCGCGAACCTCTTTATTTTATGAATATAGCCTCTCTTCATCGCTAAAGCAACCCCTTGCAAGCGATAATCCACGATCGCTTCACAAAAACTCTTGATTTTTATAGATAGATTAACACGAAGTATTATTCAAGCCCTATAATCACCAAGAGATCAATCTTCTTTCCCAAACAAGTCAATGATACTATCAATTTCTATTTTAACCCATAGAGTTTTTAAGTTAATCACAGTTTATATTTATAACAAATTGAGCTTAAAAACAAAATATTTAAATACAAAAAATATCAAATTATAAAAAAACGACCAACATGTCACACTTTTTTAAAAATCAGCTTCTTCTCAAAAAAATGCTCTCCTCAAAGTCTATCAATAAGAATGGCATAATGCATTTCCTCTCTTATCTTTTTTGATAAAGAAAACTGGAATTATAAAACAAATACATTTGTAAACCCAGCACAACGCTTTACGCATGAAGCATGCCTTGAATGTTTATAAAAGGAATGTTTCTGTTTGACTCATTTTTGTCATGTCTATTGACTTTACGCCCTCAAAAAATGAAGGTTCTCAAGTCACAATGTTCTGTCAACAATGAACATTCTTGTAAAATTCGTACACTGAATTGATTTATAATGATAAGTCATATTTTTGTGCTGAGTAAGAAAACTTAATACCGTAGAATTTTTCATCCCCAATCTGTCTTCTGTTGAATCAATCTCTTTTTCTTGCATGTTACACGTGTGAAAGCCTGCGTAGAATAAAAACGATAAAAAAGACTAAAAGTTCCTCTTATGAACCGTCTCTACGGCTCAAGAGCTGTCGAGAAGCACCATTTGGAGCGAGCAAAGTGTGAGATAGCACCGGCTTACTCTTTTTTAAAGCGTAAAGATGAACATGCTTTATAAGTTTTATACACTTCACGGGATTTTACTATTATACCATTCACCAAAACCATTACGAAATGGATTTCCCACGCCCGTTATTTCCCTTAAAAAAGCGCAACAAATCCTCCTGAAACTCCACCACGCCCCCTTAAATATTTCAAGAAGACCATCCATGCTTTATGTCGCCACACCTTAAATAAGAAGTGCGATATAACAAAATAAATAAATCAAGCTGCTATTGATCTTGAGGCAGATAGTCATTTAAGAGGCTTTTATCTTTTCAACAAAATTCGCATCCTTTTAACTTTCCCTATAAAAACTTAAAAGTAATTGCGTCTTTTGCCTGTTTTATTTTCTCTTTCATTGAGAAAACAGTCTCGTAAGAGAAAATAATTTCCATCCCCAGGACGCACCCTCGTCAAACATTGTTTTTTAGCACTATCAGAAAGCTTATCCCACATTTCACGAATAGCAAAATAGGCCTCACTTTCCAAATTAAGACAATGCTGATAAACTTCTCTTTTCATATCGGGCATAACGGAAGCAGAAATTTCCTTGCAATATACGCGCAAATCAAAAACAGGAATAACCAATTCAACGGGAGCTTGTTGTGTTATTTTTTTATGAGAAGAAAAATAACTGACCACCTTTGCAACAACAAAACACAAAATCACTATACAAAAAAGTATTATGCAAACAAAAGCAATCTTGCGATATAATCTTTTAAAATAAGCCTTTTGTCTTGCCCGGATTCTTTGTTCCATAAAGATTGTACCCTTTAACATCCCAAGAGAAGCTTTTTACAGTAAAAAATGATAGCAGTATCTTTGTACACAATACAGGTTATAGCGGCAAACGATCAAGACTCTTATGTCAAAAGACTCTCTTTTTTTATCGTATAAAATTTTTGTGAAACACTTTTCTCAGGACATTTATAAAAATAGGGATTATGATTTTCTCTCACCACTTTTAAAGACGAAGATTCTTCATCCATGCGGTTCTATAAAAAATTCGTCTTCTTTAAGATACATCACATTGATTTATAAAGAGTATTTATTGTTTTGCATATTGAATGAGAAACCCGACCACCATAGGATTCTCTCATCCTAAATTTGTTTTCTGTTGAAACGATCAAAACCATGTCGCTTGCAAATTACAAGCGGAGCTGGCATGTGGATTAAAAACTGTACCAAAAAGGCATATGCCTCTTATGAATCGTCTCACGAACCAAGGCTTTCGTAACATTGGAAACTGGAAAAATATATGAGAGTACCAACCTGCACTTTTATGAAGCATAAAGATGAGGGAGATACCTTATAAGTTTTATACATTTCATAGGGGCTTTACCCCTATACCATTGACGAGTGTTCTTGTAAAAGGGACTTGGGAGTGGGATATCTCTTTAAAAACAAGTCCATGAATATGCAATAAATGTATATTCGGAGACAAATAATATTTTAATATTTGAGGCATTCTGTTTTTATGTGAGAGGCATGATCCCAAGAAGACACACGATACATAAAAGCATAAGGCATTATCTTCATTATTTAAATAATATTGCTATAGATAGTTTTGAAAATTATAAAGGAAAAAGATGATAGTCCGAAGAGTGATTAATATGCCTTTATATTTTTCTCAATAAGGCTGTCTTCCTATTTCAGAAATCACTCAAATACAGCCCCCATCTGACATACATAAAGTCTAGCTTACAAAAGCTGGAATCGCTCAGAGAGTTTTGCCCTTCTGAATCCGTAAGGCTCTCATTCTTCTTTCTCTCAAACATGTTACAGCTTTGAAATTTGATGTTGTTTGACAAGCAACAAAAAAGCTCTGTACTCTCTTAAGAAAACAACGCCTTAAAGTTACACACATAATGGATTGGAAAGATGTCTTAGCTTTTTATCAAACGCGCTGTAAAACAACGAGCGTAACATATTGGCTTTTTGCTTATCCCAAAATGTTCATCCTAATTTCTTGCCTCCAATTCCCTTGCCTCCAATTCCCTTGCCTCCAATTCCCTTGCCTCCAATTCCCTTGCCTCCAATTCCCTTGCCTCCAATTCCCTTGTGTCCAATTCCCTTGTGTCCAATTCCCTTGTGTCCAATTCCCTTGTGTCCAATTCCCTTGTGTCCCATGCATAAAGATCAAGTTGAAGGAAATATATGGATAACCCTAGACTTGAAAATATGAAAGGAAGGCGTGACAGAGTTTCGCGTTCCTTATGTCATGCAAAAGCATTAGATATTCTGAAATAAGCACTCTTGCTATCTCGTAATGATTTCTTTTTTCTGCTACCGGTCAAATCCCTTTATTTAGAGAATTGGCTATCACAAGTTATGCAACAAATAGCGCTATATGCAACAAACAGAACCTGATTTATATCCGCATGGAATTCGTTCCAGTTTACATGATTGGCTCGCAAAATCCACTTGACTTTCCCCTTCTTCTTTCCCCCTCATGGGATCTCTATCACCATAGAACAAAAAGCGATATTTTATGACGCTTTATGGACAAAATCCCCACCGCCCGAAGAGTTCATCACATGACGAAAAAACACCCCTCATATTCACCACACACAAACACTTCAATATATAAAATTTACATGCCTTCTATCACCGCACTCTCAAAAGGCAACACGACAACAAGATAAGAAATTATTGATGTAAAACTCCAAACAAAGAAAAGAACGGACTTTCTAATCGAGATCAACAAATACTGTTAAATCAACGCTTCCATTTTTGATGATGTCACACCTATGCTTTATAGCACCCCTATCACACTTCATAATACCGAAAAATTTTCTCTGCCCTACGCACTATGCGCATCAGAACCAATCAAATAAAACAGAAATGCGCTATCTCCCTACTTTTTTGTTTTTGATTAAATAGCAAGATATAGCTGTAATTCTTTAAAGAGCTTCATACCATAGATTCATTTTATACATAATATCATCAACAGAATGTTTGTATGTGCTGCAGGAAGAATCCCCAGAACGCTCCATATGACCACTGGATGAAGAGCTGTTACAGGATTCTACAAGAAATGCCAGTGACATTGGAGATAACGCATCCTCGCTATCAGAATAATAAGCTGATAAAAAAGTGTAATCTTGTGAAGGAAGTGTCCCCGAATTTACTTGTGATGGAGCGGCAACAAAAAGAGAATTAAAGGTTCTAGGACCAATGACAATATCACCATTCGCTTGCCACATAATACTTCTTGCAGAGTATATATGATTTGTATTGATTGCCCCCAGCGAAGCCCATTCATCCTGCCATAAATATGCATAATAAAGATCCATAACTTGTTCATGTTGAACAACGTTGTCAGCAGACATGGCTGTATCAAAGAGTGAGTTAGGAACATAATAAAAATTTATATCTGGAATAATTTCATATAGCCAGTACGTTTCATCAGGATTATTAGCAATCTGTTGCCGCGCCATTCTGTAAACTGCATTCATACTTGCAGTTGTAGACACAAATGCTGAAGTCTGTTGAGCAATAGAGTGCCCAGTTACATGATGTATGATATCCTGATCATCCCCCCAAGGGGCAAAACCTCCTCCAAAGAATATAACAGATGGAGAGCGATCATCTATACGGAAAACCATATGGGGAGGATCAATAGCATATGACAGATTTACATCTGAAAAGAAAAAAAATAAAACTGTCACTAAAAATACTGAGAATGCTCTTTGAAACATTTTTATACCTTTGATATACACTCCATATTTTATACCTGTAACCTCTTGAAGAGTTACAGATATAAAAAGGGAGAAAAAACCCCTATTGATCTTATTTTAAAGTGATGGCTAAAACCCTTTTTGCTGGCACATGACCCGCTTCAAAAATAACCATTACTTTTCTGTTCAAAATGACTGCGGTTTTTGCCAAATCCAAAATACTTTTTCCAACAATGTTATCACAGCCCCAAATGCCTTTTTGAATGTCTGAAGTAGGGCTGATACCGTATCTGAGCTCTAGGCGACATTGTGCTCCTGCGCTAACGACTTGAACCGAATTGAGATAACCGTTTTGTTCATAAACTCCAGCATGAGAAACACCTGTTGTTAATGCTATCATCACCAAAACAATGGATATTTTTTTCAAAAAACTTTTCATAATTTACCTCTTTTAAATTTATTGCAACGGACATGAAATGCATCCCCATGCAATCTAATGGATATTTTTAGCCTCCTCGCCTCCTTAAAGACGAGAATTTTGACCAGCTTTAGCCCGTGATAAGGCTGCCTCATCTCAGTCTATTCTGCCCCCTACCCCGCTGTTGCACGATTTATTTTACAGGCTCTACAGCAAAGCCTTCCCTTATTGGTGCCGCGTGAATGATGACTTATTCACACAACAAAACATCGCATGCACAAGCTCTATCATTGGCAATACTACCACTGAAAATGTCTGCCATTGTTAATGTACGTGCATTCTACGGATTCAAAATGTGTCTATGATTTATTGCCTATCGCAAGCGGCATACTGTCAACAAAGACAATTAAGACAAGTATTTACAGCCTCACTACGCTTAAAATCTTTCTAACACCAAACGCTAGAATGAAATTGCCATCTAAGCTCAAACGACGATTGATGCAAAATTACTCAGTTTAAAATAGAAAAAACTGTAGTTGAATATCTTAAGATAGATCCTCAATACCGATCACTCATGAATTCTGTAAAACATGAACGATTATACTCTGAGTAAAAACTGTAAATCAGAAAACTGCTAGGGTTAAAATAACCTTAGTGTAGAAGATTGACCATTTTCCAAGCATCACTTATTTAAGTCACAACGAATACAGATAATACGCTTAATTATCACGCACTCTCAGCCCTCGAATAACATTGATTGGATAGTTACTTCTGTAACAAATATCAACGAATTGCGATGTACTGTAAGCTCTATAGGCCAGCTCAACAATCTCAGGACTTTGAATATGAAATGTTCTTCCTGTAATTTGTGACATTTCTGGCTCTTCTGTAGGCCTCGTTTCCAAAACAGAGAGAATATTTACCCCTTGCAAATTTTTATATGGAATGACAGAAATATTATTGATGATTTGTGATCGAACCATTGTTCCGCCGATATCTGAACAATCATCTGAAATAGTCCTCAAACGTGCAGAAGCTGGTCCAGTAAGACACAAAGCTAAAAATATTAAAATCAATTTTTTCATTATAGAATACCTCTTTTTCATTTTTGGTTGATCAAAAAAATAAATGCTCTATGGACAGGCAAATAACTATCCTGTTCACAACTATCTATCTCACTGCTTTAAAGGAGCTAAATCCCATAGAGACACAAATCGAGATGGTTAATCACCCATCGTTTTACTTTTATCCGCTTCTTCAGCGTCTTGTTTGTGTTTCACATCTTCAAGATCTTTGATAATCGTTTTCAATTGTTGTTCTAAAATATCCAAACGCTGTGTAAGTTGGAGAATATTTTGAGTCTGTATTTTATCAAAACATTGGAGATCTTGACGTGTTTGCTTCAACAGAGCATTCAAAGGAGCATGTCCCATTCTTCCGCTAGCATAAAGAACCACACGAATACATTCAGGATCATCAATATCAGCAATAGAAAATGGAAAAAGTGCCATTATATCCCCCTTTTTGATAAGCTAAACGCGTATTAAGCATTTGAATATCTTTTTCCGTTGTACGGCTCTTGCATGTCTCAAGACAATCTCAGACAACCTCAGACAACCTCAGACAACCTCAGACAACCTCAGACAACCTCAGACAACCTCAGACAAC
>NZ_JBHINE010000016.1:21161-37936 GCF_042194715.1 Bartonella sp. CM120XJJH
CAGACAACCTCAGACAACCTCAGACAACCTCAGACAACCTCAGACAACCTCAGACAACCTCAGACAACCTCAGACAACCTCAGACAACCTCAGACAACCTCAGACAACCTCAGACAACCTCAGACAACCTCAGACAACCTCAGACAACCTCAGACAACCTCAGACAACCTCAGACAACCTCAGACAACCTCAGACAACCTCAGACAACCTCAGACAACCTCAGACAACCTCAGACAACCTCAGACAACCTCAGACAACCTCAGACAACCTCAGACAACCTCAGACAACCTCAGACAACCTCAGACAACCTCAGACAACCTCAGACAACCTCAGACAACTATGTGAAAGGCTTTTGAAAAAATTTCTTCATCGAAAATTTTTACAAGGTATTTTTTAGATTATATTCTGTTTTCCACCTGAAATGATAATTTTATCACCTGAAACCAAGAAAAATGCATGATCACCTTGATGCTTTGTTGGCTTTCCCCAAAAGGACAAAGCCCGCTCCACCGGTCTTCAAACAATGCCAATCGATAAACAACAATCTGTAAACAATCTGGCTTATTATCTAACGGATTTGGCTTGGCTTCCCTCATCAAATGCACCTTGGAATGCATCCCCTGTCTAGAGTTACTCTACAAAAACGCTTCTTTAAGAATACGCACAGACGAAAAACATCCCAATCCATAAAGTTTTAACCGCACCTCAAACAATAGTATTTTACGACACAACAGGATAAACTATTGTCTTACAGATTTTCTCGTATCACTCTCATTCTGTTTCAAGAAGTTGCCTGATAAGCACAAAATGCCATCTAAGAGAGTTCAATGCCTCACCATGTAACGCATCGCCAATCTGCTCTAGCCAACAAAGCGCCCATTTTGAAAGAATAAACGCTTTTTACATACACTCCCAAAAGAAGGAGAGAACCATTTTGCCTTTTCTCACTTTAAATAGACATATCCGTTGACCTCTTCCCACCACCTCAAAGGACGAAGATTTAGTCCCACATCGGGTTGCAAACAATTCAACTACTCTGAAGGGATTCCGTCTGCTAATCATTTATATGATTCATTGGCATAAGGTTTAACCAAGCAAGACTTCCGCTGAATAGATGTCTCTTCAATACTTAAATGGATCAAGTATTGTATATCTTATTTTTCCTTATATCACCAGCTTCAATAATAGTGTTTTAATGACGGTGTTTTACGGCATAACATAATAGGATAAATTTCACCCATGGGCTTTTTGTCATCGCACAGCAGCGCTTTAAACCCGACGCTTTAATAATGTATCACGATACCAATAATGTATCACGATACCACAAGAGAGAAGCATTTTGGATAAAGTCTTTATTCCTCAGCAAAAACTCTATGAATAAAGAAAGTTTTTTTGTTCTCTTTTACCCCTACCTTCAATAATCACTGTCTTGATCCTCTAAAGAACAATAGGCAAACTGACCGTTACACATCCAACAAAGGCAGCACAAAAAATAAAATAATAAAGAGAATTGAGTTTTTTCTAAAGCGCCTCAAAACTTTCTGCACAATATATTCAATAAGACTTTTTTTCATAACAAACATTTTGCAAGCATTTTTATCTTTCTCAAAGCTTTCATTCTCAGGCTTTGACAGCATAAACCACCGCCATATTGACGGGGCGTGTTTCATCCCCCCCTGTTTTTTTGCAACAAGACCTTATGTTCATGCTCTCCCGCAGGACCTGTCAAACAACCTATCCGAGACACCATAGCTACCTCCTCTTTATAAGTCCCGCTATTGTACCTTAGAATCTTGTTTTCAACCTTTGGATAACTATGCTGGTGGTTACCTGTTGAATCTGTTTTTCCCTCATGGGTATGGGATTTAAAAGACTCTTCTTGTCGACTTCCCAAGCGACGTCCTTTATCAATTTCTTTTCCACTATCGAGCCCCCGTAAAAACATTCCACGCAAATCGGGAACATTGAATGTTGTTCTCCCGTCTCCTTTTCCCCATGTTTCTCCCAGAACAGCAAAGAGATTGGCATAGCTCCTTCGCAAATATTGTTTACCATCACACAGTAACCATCCAGAGGGTATTTTTTCTGTAGCAAAAGTCCCGATAAATCCAGAAGAAAACGTTTCCGGTAAAGGAGGAAAGGGCGGAATTTCAGGAAGTTTTACAGTAGGATTAGTTAAAAACCAGCCATCAGCATTTTTCCCGGCAATATCACGCGTATAGACGATCTCATAAAGCCCCCCTTTTTGAATTTCTCCGCCCTTTAAAGGCATAATACCCTCTGGCGTTGCCATATAAGTTGGTCGTGGAAGTAATTGATTTAAAGAAACATTTGTTATTCCTCTGTTGGCGCCTTGTGCTTTGAAGCGCACAACAATGCCATCCATATAAGTCTCAAAAAAAGACTTTGTCGCCAAACGAAGTGATGTCCTCTCGTTCTTCACATCAACAGTAAACTGTGTTTCAATCCCGCCCCCATTATCCAACAAATATTCTTTGATACGTTGCATCATAGCGCGAGCACTATCATTAACTGTGCTTGGAGGTTGCCCTTCTGCCCAGTTTATACGCTCGTCGGCATAAGCATTTTCTGATGCGATAATTGACCAATCATAAATCGAACTCATAGAAGATACTCTTTATTCAAAAAGGGAAAACGAGCAAAAAATGAAGAAAAGAAAGCCGCAATTTTATTTTTAGATGCCGGTATTTTCTCCTCTTTCATTTTCTCCATTTTCAGTCCTATTTTGTCATAATCAACATGCAATAATTTTGTTTTTGCATTGACATAAACTGCTTCCGGCTTCACACGCAACACGTCTTGCGCCATAACGCCCTGATAACGTTGTGGATTTCCTTTATAATTAAAGGTATAAAGTGGATATCCCTTTTTCTGCCCCACAGAGATAATATTTTCTTTTGCCCTCACATCACAAAGCCCTAAAATTCCTCCGACCAATCCAAGCACTTGCTGCGCATCACGCAATGGATCTTTTGTCACAGAAGGCATTGTCGTGGATTTTCCGGAAGTCGTTCCGTAATTTCCAGCAGCCTGAGTCCCAACCTGTAACAAGCTTTGCAATCGGTTCCAATCTTGATTATCTTTTTCTGACCATTTTTGGCGTTCAGCATCTAAGATATTTTGACGGTTTAGATCTTGAATCATGCCCCCTTTCAAAGCATTGCTTTGCACGTTACTCTGCCCTTGATAATAGCTATTTGCCGCATTAACCTGATCATTCTGAGAGCGATCAATCATCTGGTTTGCATTCATCATATTATTAATATCTTGATTATATTGCTGTGCTGCAGCATTTGTTGCCAAGGCGCCTAGCTCATCAGCCAGCACACCGGTATGAGCCCCAGAGCCATAACGTCCTGCCCCAGACATCGATTGATTAATTGCATCGGAAGTTTTACTCAGAGCATTTTGCAATGCAGTATTAAATTTACTATTGCTTCCAATCCAGCTTCCCTTAGCCATACCGGAAAGATTTGTAGCGCTGTTGGTTGGTGCATTCAACCATTGCGTTACCGTTGGATTGTTATAGAGCCCTGCTGCTTGTTGTAAACCGGTCAGCGCATTTTTTGTCATATTGCTAAGACCAGCGACTCTGTCTCCCTGATAAACGTTTCCGCCAATCCCTTTATTATAAAGTCCAAGTGCATCAGCACTGGCTTGTTTTAAAATATCAGCCGCCCAAGCAGGTGGAGCATTTGTTTGTGTTGTTGTCTGCACTTGAGGTGTGGTTTTTCTACTCATGACTTGAGAACCTTTCTATATTGAATAAGATTACGAGAATATCCGTGATGAGCGAGCTTTTTCGCCCATCCAGTTCTTCCAAACATGTGCATTTCTTCAGCATTAATTGTTCGCGCCCATTTTTCGACTTCATCAATCAATTTGACCAATTTCAGCCCTCCCTCTCCAGCAAGATCTGAGAGAACGACGCATTTTTTCCCCGTATGGGCACTTTCAACTTTGGTTATTGCAAAAGCACTAAATTGGATTTTATTTTTTAAGACCAGCCACAATTGTGCTTGTCCTGTAGCGATTTCTTCAGCAACTTTTTCCAGACAAACATCATCTGGAAAGCGCTGAGCATATTTTTGAAACGCAGCATTGAGAGCCTCTTGATAGGGCGCTATTTTTTCCCATGGCCATTGCTCTGTCAAATGAGCAGAATATAAATCTTGACTCTCTTGCATCATAATTTTGGCTCTTTTAGCTTTATCACTCATCTCCCCTTAAATAACATCCCCCTACGCATTCCACACATTCCATGCTCCCCGCACAATAAAAGAAAAAAAGCCCCATCATCCCTTTGTCACAACAAAGAGGAAACTTTCTTCTTTATAAAAATAAACCCTTTCCTCTTTATAAAAATAAACCATGGTGCAGCCTATTTTTCTTTTATCGCAGAAAAGCATGAAACATAACGTACCACCTTGTTCCTTTGTTTATAAAGGCTTGGGGACTATGGGGCATTTGTTCTTTAATAATAGGGGCTTAGGTCTATCGCATGGTATTACAAAAGGGCATGCCTATCGCATGCCGGCCCGCGTCAATTCCACATCAAATCCGGTGACATGAGTCCAATTCACGCCTTCAGGAATGCGCAATTTAAAGCGATAAAACCGTGCCCTTGCGCGACAATGAATTTGTCCCGTATTATAAGAGGGCTGTTTTTCTGGCAACCAAACAGTTTCCTCTTCAAGAGATTGTCGAAAGCGCATTCCCACAGACAAATAAAACTTTCCACTATTGACTTGAGGCATAATATTTTTCACCCGTGTTATCATGCCATTTGTCTGCCCCATTTCTTGTGATGTCACGACACAAGCCATAGGGCATCCAGAAAACGAACCCAGTCTGCCCTGTTGATCAAATGCCCCCAGAATAGGCGATTCATTTTTCCAAACTTTACTATCAAGAGAAAAGGACAAATCATCAATATTCTCAGTCACAAAATCAAGACCTTCTAGGGTTGTTCCGGCTAAGAAAATAGGCAATATCATTTTGATATCCACGAGAGCTTTTGTCCATTTTTGCAATCCCCAATCATAAATGAGCAAGATACGTTTATGAAGGTTCTCATCAGAATCAACCATCCAATAAACACGATTATACACCCCATCAATAGCCGCAGACATGGTATACAGATTATCCTGCCTTGATTTTGCGGTCATCGTTCGATCAACTTTTTCGAACCCAATGGGTATAATCTGTCCCTCATTTGTTATTTGATAAAAACCGCCTTCATCGGCAAAGAATGCTAAGTCGCCGCGACAAACAATAGATTCAGCATTTTTGGCACCTCGTTTATCGTGAATTTTTTGGAAACTAAAAATAATCTTGGAGCCAGGGATAAAAGAACCAGCATAGATTGCAGAACGCATAAAAATAATTGGATTTGTTGTCTCGGTTGCCCCTTGAACGAATCCGCCATCAGGAAAATCTTGATAATCACAACTTTTTTTCCCAACAGTCCAAAATTCAGCATCATTTAATCCAGACCAATGAACCCGTCTTGGATACTCGGTTAATTTCATCAAACAAACGAAATCTCCCCAGATTCGAACAATCCCTGCTTGTGGTGGATTTCCCCCTAAATTTCTAAATCTTTTATCATGATTAATATCAATCACTTGTGGTTTATCATTGGCATTCACCGCAATGATAAAATCACCAAACAAAGCAAAAGACCACGGAGCATCGATATTAGCCAGATAAGATTTTCCTTTTTGGCTAATATCTTTCCAGTTCATTGTTGTATTATCAAGCAAGAAGATTTTTTCTCTTGTCCCAACAATAATGGAAACCCCATTTTTTGTTTTAACCGCAAGAGCACCTAAAATTGGCTCCGGACAAGGCTCTGATAAAGGTTCAAAACTTGGCATAGGGATATAGGAGCCATCAGCCGGTAGCACATTAACAAGTTCATCGGTAAAAATTCCATTGATATCCGCCACATCGGGTCGATAATCAGCGATTGGGAAAAAAGCCATCAAGACCCCCATAAAATTCTTGAAGAGCCCAGTGCCATTCAAAACACCAAGGCTTATTGATAAAAAACCACAAAAGCCCTTAAAACTCTAAAGGCATAAAATTCAACAAAAAACACAACTTTAAGTTGACTAACACATCGAAAAAACGATACCATAAATAATCGCCACCCCAACGCCATTCACCAGCCCTTCACCATCAACGCCCAACGCGCATCCAGCCATAAGGGACAAACCAGCCATAAACGATTTGGAAAAAAGCCTTTTAAAAACGCATTGGACGAATCTTTGAAGAACCTTTTCGGCGCGATGTTTCAATCCGCAAAGCTTGAAGCTGTTCTTGAAAATCTCTGAAAGAAACAGCGGCATATTCAGGATCTTTAAGAATATTTTTATAAAGTTCATATTTTGCCCGTGCTTTAATAAGATCAAAAGCATAAATCAACCAAGGATTATCATCCTCTTTCAGCTGTTCATCGGCAAAATGAACAGGAGCATAAGAAAGCTGTACAGTTTCCACATGTTCTGGTGTTGGAAAGAGTCCTATTTTTTGATCAAGGCACGTATAAAAGAATGGCGTTCCTAGCGCAGGATTCATACCATATTGTTGGTGCAACACTTCCAAGGGCTTAAAGAACAGCTTTGTTGGTGTTGCATTCTTTGTTGCTAAAAAGACGCCCTCCAAACTCTTTTCTGATTCAATAAAAACCCCCTCTTCTTGCCCATACCATGTTTTACCACTTTGTGTTTTAAACGTCCTTTCTCTTTTTTCATTAAAGAAAAAGGGTTCGCGTTCACACAAACGCAAAGCCGTAAAAATTGAATCTTGAATTTGCAGGGAATATTCCGCTGTTGTATCATCAATTTCATCTTGAATAAGCGCGACCATATAAGCAAAAGTTTTAGAATGGTCTGACTGTGTAAGGTTTAGATTTTGGGGATCAGTGGAAGTGGTCATAAGCCTGTCCTTGTTTCTGGAAGCATTTTAAATTTTTCCCCCAACAGATCCCTCTTGTTGGGGGAAGTGAGCAAACATTCGCTTTAAGCGGGTGCTCCATAAGTTGGGATGACGATAGTGCCAAAATCCTGAGCCCCTTGCGTACTTCCTGGCAAGGTAAAGCAAGTTTTTTTCATACCAATAATGGTTTTTGCCGCGACCCCGAATTCTCTTTCATAGTCGAAGAGTTCTTCCACCAATTTATAGCGTGTTGCTCCTCGATCTTTACCAAAAGCAATCACAGCACTCTGCGCACCAAGGAGAACAGCACGACGCACATTTGGTACAGCTTTATTTGTCGTCCCAGACTCGACTCCTTCGGTAATATGTTCAGCTTCGCGTAAAACCACACCATTATACATGCCCAAAGATCCATCATAGAGCGGATTTTTGATACGACTTCCACTATAGATTGCCTTGGTAATATCGAGCCATTGCCCCGCATCTGTGTTGGTTCGCAATTGCGTCACTTGGGTTGGATGAAGATAAAGCACATAGACATTTTCCCCATCAATCCGCACGGGTCTAATTTTTGGATTTGCCAATTTAGCCCGTTCAACAGCTTTATCAATGAGCTTAAGATCAAAAACATCGTTTGATTTTAAATCTTCATCTTTTGTTTTTCCATTAGGGCGCACGACGCGTTTATCGGTTGGTGCCGTTGGCGCATTAAACCCATAATGAACAGGTTTAAGATTAATCGTACGTCCCTCAAAGTTAATAGCTTTTGCGGTATATCCACACACTTGAATGAAGAACATCATACTCAGACGATCTGCATACCAATCAACCAAACCATTTTTTGCCTCGGTGCGCAAATCATGGAGAATTCGTTGTTGATCAATCGTTCCCTCATTTTTGACACGCACAGCATGAACGAGTTCATTAATTGCCAAGCGATCATTGAGAAACTGTAAAGCTTCTTCATTGCCTTCCAATGTCTGCCCTTCACTCACCCCATCGCCTAGCAACTGCACACGCAAATTAAAGCTAATAGCATCCCCACTTGCTTTCGTGGTTTCATCTTTTAATTGTACGATACTGTTTGAATCATTTCCAATCAGCGGTGCAATCGGAAGTGCTTTTGAGACTTCTTGGTTTAGTAATTTAGACCATGTGCGCACTGCCATTGGGTCATTAAGTCCGATATAAGTTACAGTCATTTTGTCCTCTAAAAGTTTTATTGACATAAAAAACCCGGCAAAGCGCCGGTTGTTAAAACACCACATTTCATTTCAAATGGTGAATAGGTTGTTCGTGAGTTTTATCTAATTTCTATTAGCGTCTGCCTCCCCCTTATAAGAGCTCTCCTCACCACATCCGTGCTTTGAGAAATCCCCCACATTCCCTGCGCCAAAAGCCTCTTAACGTTCCCACAAAGAACACGGCCCCGCACGCCATGTGCTAAAAGCCTCTTAACGTTCCCACAAAGAACACGCCCCCGCACGCCATGTGCTAAAAGCCTCTCCACGTTCCCGCAAAAAGCACGCCCCCGCACGCCATGCGCCAAAAGCCTCTTAACGTTCCCACAAAAAACACGCCCCCTCATTCTTGTTTTTAAAATTCTCTTCCCCCCATTAAACGGTTAAAAGCAGCTTTATTTTTAGGATCAGAAACCCAAGCGCTAAACTCTGCTTCTGACATTTTATCAAGCATATCCAAAGAAATCGGCCCATTTGGCATCAAGCCGTTATAAGCAGCAAGTGTACGTGCAGAATTGTGTCTTTCCTGTAAATTTTCATCCATGTTATTGGGAACATTTGTGTAGCCAATTTTTTGTGCAATAGAGTAAATCACTTCAGCCGGATTTTGATTTTTTTGCGCACAATCGCGCAAGATCTGTTTCAACTCATCACCAATCAACGCATCAATATTTTTGGGATCGGCCATCTCAGGATAGAGCGAAGCGCAAGCTGCCAACTGTTTAGCCCGCGTTTCATAAATAAAATCAGCAGCTTGATCAAAATCATGATGATTTTGTTTAACACTTGCAACAGACTGCTGAAAAAACGCATACAACTGTTCTGCTTCGCGAGCCAGAGAAGGTTGTTGTTTTTCATTAACAAGTCCTTGTTTTTGGAGTGTTTTTCCCAACCATTGCATATAGCCCATAAAGTCTTTTTGCGGATCTGGTGGAGCATCTTCTCCCCCTTGAACTTCTTTTCCAGCCTTTTGCGAAGAGTCCTGTTTTTGATGCATTTGCCCTTGGAAATTACCTTCAAGAGTTTTTTCTTCTCTTCCAATTTCACCGTCTTCCCCCTCTTGTGTTGAGAGTAGATAATCCTGTTTCAATTGGTTTTGTTCTGCCGGCGTTAAGTGTTCTTGATCCATGACATTAGCCTTCTCTTTTTTAAAACAATAAAATCAAATTTTTCAGATAAAACAGCCCCATAAGCATTTATCCCCTCAATGCTTACCCATCTTTTGGCTCCAACATTCTCCCACATGGGCTCCCCCACCATGACAGCAAAACACCTCCCACATATCCCCACCGTGACAAAAAGACTCTATTAAAGATGTTTCCCAACACCAACACTATGGCTCAACACAACAGCTCTTCTGAGATAAAGAGAGGCGACATTGCACGACATAAGCAACCCTGTACTATGGAAATTGATATACACCCGACAATTGATGAGGTTTATCCAAGATTGCGCATTATATTGCACATCATAAAGCATCCTATTGTTGAGCCTTTACTGTCTGCAACATCTGCATTATCTGCTCTGTTCCCACATTCCCCCCCGTCTGCGCTGAGGCATTTTGCTCTTCTTGAAAAGAATTTTGCGCCTTTATCGCAATTTTATGAATAAGTGAGGCTGGTAAAGGCGAATAGCGTAAGAGATCAAGCATAATTTCAGGCGTTGCAAAATTTTGCATCAAAGGAAGCAATTGCATGATCAGTGCAAAAGTACGCTCTTTTTCATTAAGACTTGTTGGCGCATCATCCACGACAATATCATATTCCAAACTTGTCACCATTTCGCGTGTCAGCGGCACATACTGGGCATTTTCATCCCCAGCAATACGGACCAACCGCCCATCGGACAGATAATTTTGAATAAGATAGAGAATAATTTTTCCCTGTCGTTGCCGATATCGACGCAACCCATCAAAAAAGGAAGCCAAAAGATTAAGTGACGATTGTCGCCGTTGTTGTTCAAGAACACCGGGCTGATTGACAGCTCGCGTCCCAATAAATTCAGAAGACAATCCCGTCACCTGTTCGAGTGCGCTCTTTGCTTCATTAAACAATTGGAAAAACCCTTGCGGAAATTGTGCCATGGGTTTAGGCTGGATTCTTCCCCCAGACACCGCCCCACTTTTCAACCAAGTAATACTATCAGCTCTAGCCCAACTCTCGACAGCTTGTCGATCATCATCAAAAGCATCGCGCTCTGCCATAATTCCGCCTTTGGATTGGCTATTGAGCAAATGCATCACTTGACTAAAATATTTGTTTGCCCACCGTTGGGGATCTTTTGTAGGGCGCACAATTCCATAAAATTGCCGGCTTAACTTATCAAAAGTACCGGTAATACACTCCCATCCCAATTGATTGTTTGGGACCAAGGGCTTATCAGGCGCATCAAGCAGCTTTCTGCCCAAAAATGCCCGTTTAACAATTTTTCTGTTCAACTTTGTTGCTTGAACATGAGGAAAGGTTTTACTTAAATTTTGGAAATCTTGCTCTGAATAATCGATAAACTTTCCACTTTGAGGCTCGAGAACTTTATAAACCACCTCGCGTTCAAACCAGCGACATTCTACCAATGTCACCATTTTAGGACGTTGATAGGTTCCTCCCTCTTCTCCTTGATCCCCCCTCTCAGTCTGATAACTTTGTGTCATCCCATTGCTGGTTGGGTGTAAAAAACTATGATGTTTAACCCAATCAGCATTAAGATCACTCCAATGAACATTGGGAAACATTTCTTGAGCCACAGCAAGAGGTTTTTCATCAATATACCACAGGCGTTGTGCATCAATGAGATTAGGCTTGACAGCACTCGCATCCCACACCATTTTCATCGGGTCTAAACGCGCAATGATTGGTTTTCCTTGTGGATCTTGTTCATAATCAAGGCGTGTATCTGTCCACCCCATTCCGCAAATAATAGCATCTTGAAAGGCATCGGAATCTTCGTATTCCCCATCGGCTTCATCACGAAACCACTCAGCTGCCCCTGTCAGAATCTGGTTTGCAAAGGCTGCTCCTTCTTGTCGTGGAATAAATTGAACTTGTCTTTTATTATTGCGCTCAGCCCCAATCACGGCATTGATTAAAGGCGCAATACGGTTAAAAGTCATGACCGGTCTGTTTTGTTCGTGCAAGACAGCCAAGTCTTGCTCATTCCATTGCCGTCCATTATAAAAATCGTAATCTTCTTGGGCATTTTTTCGCCATTTTTCGACATGAGCAATATCATCCTGATACCACCCCACGAGTTTTTTAAAGAGTGCTTGATTTTCAAGCGTTTCGATTTGATCAAAAGAAGAAAAAGAAGAATCTGTAGAAATATTCATTAAAAAGCCATCCATGACGTTTGAGAATGGTGAAACGAGCGATAGGTATTTTTTCGCGCTCTAGCATTTGGTTGTTCATAAGCCACACACATCAGTCCAAAGGCATCGGCCCCATGGCTAGCCCAATCATGTTCAGCCCCTAGTCCGATATTGCGCTGTTCGTCGCGCCTTTCATGATACCAAGCGAGTGCTTTTCTGCCTGCACATGTCGTTTCACGATTAAACCATAGTGCAGGAAACAACCGCCTTACGGCTTCGATACGCATTTTCACAGCGCCTGTTCCTTGATTAGGAATCACTTTAGTTTGAAAACCGGCTTGTTGAAGTGCACTTTCAAAACTCACATTATAAACACGATCTTTTGTTGCGCCATCATGGGGCAAAATCATGAGAGCCTTTTCATATCCCCTTTGATAGACCCAACCCACATGCTCTGAAAGAGGTTGTCCTTGAGCTTCATAATAATCGAGCACTCGGATTTCCCGTCCAATAAATTGTGCAACCCACAATGCAGTAGCATCAGCCTTTGCTCCTGTTCCCCCGATATCCCAAAAGATTCTCACCTGCATCAAAGGATCACGTGGAACGGTGGTAATCCGCCCTTCCATTTCGGCTTCGAGAAGACATTTCTGATAATAAGCCCCTTGGACAGCTTGGAGATATTCGCCTTCCCAAATATGGTTATATTGCTCTGGTCTTTGCTGCAAATCGTCCATTCGATCACGATTGAGTTTTTCCGGAAATTGCGGATTATCGCGCCAATTAATTTCTGCCCCTTTGATATGAGGATTATCGACATTTCGGAAACGTTTTTCCACGGGTGCATTTTCATGGCACGGGTTCCATGTGACCCATAATTCTGCGTTCCAATCTTTTCCTTCTTCGCGCAAAGTTGGAATAAGTGTTTGCCAAGCGGTTTCTGTCACCGGCTCTGCTTCATCGACCCAACAAAGGAAAACGCGCCCCATTGATTTAATACTCGCAATATTGCGATCAAGCCCAGCAAACACATAGACAATCCGTCCATCTTTTGACTTAATATATTTATCGCCGATTTCATAATAGTCTTGTAAAAAAGGATAGGATTCGATAGCGCGTTTAATTTCTTCCAAAGAACTTTCATTGAGAGAATTTTGAAATTGCCTTGCACAAAGAATAATCCCGCGCTCTCCAGCCATTCCATGGCGATAACCCACAACAGCTGACATCAAAGCAAAAGAACGTGTTTTTCCAGAACCCCGTCCTCCCCAAGCGGCTCGCACATCTGCTTTTCCAGTAAAAACAGGAATAAGCTTTGGAATAAGAGCCACTTGAGCCGTTTTCTGCTCAATTTTTTGAGAAATTTTCTGAACAATTTTCATTATAAATTTTCATACTTTAGCAATAATTGCGCTTCACCCTTTTGCTTATCCCAAGTTTAATTCTCCCAGAACAATTGAAAGAAAAGAGCAATTAAAAGAAAAGAGCAATTGAACGCAAAACGCCCTTCTCAAAAGCAGCGCTTTACCTTCCTTCATCCTAATACTCAATGAATTTCACTTTTTTGCATGAAGCCCCCCCTTGAACCCCTTTGACCACATTGAACCCCTTTGACCACTTTGGACCCCGCATATACACGATATGCGCCCCCAAGGTACCCTTCCACCCAAGGGGGGCCCCTATATCCCCCCATCACCGCCCCTCAAACACCGCGCCTGTCATCCCCCAACCACAAGCACGGCATCCCCCCAAATCATAGCCTCAGCACATGGCTCTCAGGCATATCCAAAACCCAACATCCTCAAACATCATGCCTCTCAAGCATCACCAATCCACACACTTGTCTATCTCCCAAGATACCCCATCAAAACACTGTCCCATATCCACCACACAAACACCCTGCACCAAATCCCCTCCAGCACAAGCCTTTACGCATCATTCACCCAAAGCCCCACACCTTCCAGTATCACGAGCACCTACAAAGCACGATAGCCTCTGCTTCAATCCCCTCAAGACAAGCAATCACCAAAGCAGCCCCCTTCCAAAACAGTTACCCCACATCATTCACCTCAGCCTAACATTTTTCAATATCACAAACCTCCGTTGCCGAAGGATCATACTTTTCCGCTTCACTATTTTTTGCATTCACTGGTACAATCTCAATACGCGAAACTGTTTTTGATATCTCCACACCTTCAATAACGAGAAAAGACCAAACCTTCACAAAAAATCCAAAACAGTAGATAACATCACGCCCTCTACGCATTGTACCTCTAGGGTATCACCTCTTCAGCACACGCCCCCCTCTGTCATCGCCCATAAAAGCCGGCGTCCCCACATAGGAAACCCAAATATCTCCCAGCGAAATATTCTGCCCTCCAGTAAACACCCTAACATCACAGACCTCTCTTCAAGCCTCCGTTACCGAAAGATCATGCTTCTCCGGTTCACTATTTTTTGCATTCACTGGTACAATCTCAATACGCGAAACTGTTTTAACCTGCCCTTCTCCAGTCCCCTGAAGAGGCAACACTTTTGCAAGAAGCGAAAAAAACGGTACGGGATTATTCAAAGCATGATATTGAAGATAAGAAACCAGCCCATCTTCACCGTAGTGATAGCCAGCCTGTTCCGCCGCTATCAAAAGAGCTTCATTAAACCGCTTTGTTGTTTTATTCAAAGCCCCTTTTTTCCGCCCTCTTCGACGTAAGGGAAGACAATGTTCATCTACCATCATCATGTTCCTTCCAACTAAAGAGAAACCAAAACCTCAAACACAAAAAATGACATAAAAATCAGGAATCAAACCTCGAAAGAAACCAGCAATTTTAAAAAAATGGGACACACCAAAAAAGGTAAAAAACACCCACAAAGCACAAATTCTCTGCTCCATTTTTACAGATCAACGTTTTTACGCTTTTACATCATTACAGAACAAAGCCAAATGAAATATCCACCACCCCGCACCGCTCTGTAAACACTGGTCTGTTAACAATCTGATTTCTCGTCTATCAAATTCCCCTGCTGATTATTTTATATAGCTATCACGACACTTCAAAGAATGGTGTTTTATCAAACACGCCAGATAAGCTCTGATCTACAATTCAACTTCAAAAAGCAAATTTTCCTCTGCTGAATAAAGCTTCCACCCCCCACCGGTTTTAAACTATAATCCTGTCTCTGCCCCACCCCCCCCTACTAACATCAGATTACCGCCCCCAAACATCCCTATTTTACAGTATAACAGACTAAAAAATATTTTAATTTTCTTGCCAATCTTCTGAAACTACTTTATTGATAGTTCTGTGTTTTTGGTCGTCTACGCAACAACCAAGAGGGGTTAAAAGCCCTAAGTTCAGTACATAAAAATCGATACCACTTTGTGGGTATCTCCCGGATTCCGGGAGCTTTTGCTATGTCCAAGTGCTTGTCAGCACTAAAAGCAAAAGGCTGGCTGAGCTCAGTGCTTTCAAACTCCCGGAATACTCATGCGAGGGCGCTCGCCCCTAGCGGGGGGCTTGAAGTGCCAACTAAAAATCCAGATTTCGCACTTTTTTAAAAAGTACCCAATCTTATAGTCTTTGAAATTATTTTGATTTTTCTTGCCAATCCCTTGAAATTATTTTATCATTCAAAAGGTGCCTTGATCGTCTACGCAGCGATCAATAGGGCGTTGAAGCCCGAAAACTCAAACATTAATTTACCCCACTTTGTGGGTGTCCCGGAGTTCCAGGAGTTTTTTCTATGTCCAAGTGCCATGAGCACTAAAAGCAAAAAGCTGATTTGAGTTCAGTGCTTTCAACCTCCCGGAATACTCATGCGAGGGCGCTCGCAACCGGAGGGGAGCTTGAAGTGCAAACTAAAAATCCACATTTTAACGACATTTCGATAGGCAAAAAAATTCGTCATAGACGCATTTCAATGGGGCTTTCTCAAAAGGAATTAGGAAACCATTTAGGTGTCAGTTTTCAACAAATCCAAAAATATGAAAAAGGCTCCAATCGTGTCAGTGCAGGGTGTTTGCTAGAAATTGCTAAAAAACTAGATGTTCCCGTAAACTTTTTTTATGCAGACCTTGCCACAAAAGAAAATCTCTCAACAAAAGAAAATGCCTCTCACCATGATCAAGACACCTATAGCGAAAAAGAACATGCACTTTTAAAAAACTTTAGAGAGCTCCAGCCGAAAAAACAAAAAGCAGTCTTGTGGTTAATTTCTGATTAGACAAATTTCGGATTAAACAAAAGCGCACCCATCAACATCCCTCGCGACTATCCCCCTCTGCCTAAAGCCTTGCCCACCTGATACCCCCACATCCCCAAAAATGCTCCACGGCACCGGTTTACGGCATCATCGAATAACAAACTTCAAAAATAGGATAACAGACATCAAAACCTTGGGAAGACACTCCCCCACTCTCACAGAATTTTATCAAGAGATCCCATCTGATTTAAACGCACAATTCCGATTGTATCATTATGATACCTTTTTACATTTACCTTGTCAAGTTTTTATATTTTTCTTTTGATATTTTTGTGTTTTTCTTTAAGGGAATCACATTCTTCAAAACACCTCTCTTGCAAAACGCCATTCCAGTAAAATACCCCTCATAGAAAACACAATATCCAAAACAACAAGAGCTAAAATAGGAGTGCCCCTAATAAGATCACCCCTAAATAGGATTACTATTGTATTTCTCATTCACCCACTTATTAAAAAAACATCTCTCAATGCTTCTCACACCCATTTCACGGATATTCCCCCATATAAATACAGACGCAACTATAATTGTTACGTTCCGCATAGAATATAAAAGCTAACCACATTTTTTCTCTCTTCACACCTCTTTACACATCACCCCTTTACACATCCCCCTTGCAATCTGTTCACAGCTATTCCCAAATTCTCCTCTCCAGCCAACACACAAGCGCCCTTCATCCCAGCTTTCTCTGCTCCATTCACGAAAACACTTCCCCCAATCCTTCTCACCTCTCCATACCAGACAAAAGCCCAACGTGACAAAAAACACGCACAATCCACAAAGCACAAATCCTCCGCTTCACTTTTACAGATCACCATTTTTACGCTTTTACATCTTTACAGAACAAAGCCAAACGAAAGGTTCACCACCCCGCACCGCTCTGTAAACACTGGTCTTGCAACAATCTGATTTCTCGTCTATCAGATTTCCCTGCTGATTATTTCATATGGTTATCACGACACCTCAAACGAAACTGTTTCATCAGACAAGACAGATAAGCCCTGCC
>NZ_JBHINE010000016.1:38036-49166 GCF_042194715.1 Bartonella sp. CM120XJJH
TGACAAAAAACACGCACAATCCACAAAGCACAAATCCTCCACGTACTTGAACTTCCACTTCACTTTTACAGATCACCATTTTTACGCTTTTACATCTTCACAGAGTACAGCCAAACGAAACGCCCAAAATACCACGCGACAATTTGATAAAAAAAACACCTTTTCAACAATCTCAAACAACAGATTTTTATAAAGAGTCATATGAATTTGATTGCTCAGATCTGACTATTAAATTGACATACGGAGCCACAGAACAGAAAGTAATTTTCTATAAGACAGAAGCGATAAAAGCGCTATATAATTGATACAGAACATGAAGAATTGCAAACAGATAAAACGACATCTTTCTTCATTACAACACTGAAATTGTAAACGAGACGACGGATAATTGTCGGCTGAATATATAATTTTCACATCTGTAAGTTTTTATTGATTAATTTAATCCCAACATTTCCCCTGAAACACATTTCTTCATTATCTACTTCTTTGAGACAAACCAGCAAAGGGGTTTCATCTATTATTTTCATCTATTATAAGTACGGAAATAATAACGGGTTACTCCAACCTCATCATAAGAAACCATAGACAGGATACCTGTCTTTATTGGCATTATTTGATAAGTCAAGATTACACCATTTTGCTGTTTATTTGGTTGATCTGTATAGATCACGTTATATCCATTCCGTCGCAAGAGATCAATAAATACGGGAGTAAAGTTGTCTCCTGTTTTATTTTTTTTCACAATAAGTGTTGTTGTAGCGGACGGTAAAGGTTTTTTAAGATTATGAACAAAATCGTTAGCAATTAATTTTATATCATCTTGCGTAATATTTGGACTGACATAACTTGATGAATAATTACTCATAGATGCACAACCAGCCACCAATACAAAAGGTAACGGAAATAAATATTTTGACATCTTAACTCCCCTATTAATTGCATTCTCTCCTGAGAAGCTCCTACATCAAAAATAAGAGCATCTTTTCTCAATCAATAGCCTTAACAACATATTTCTTTACAATCAAGCGTTCGTTAATTACTTTCTCACTTGTAAAAAAAACGCCCCCTCTCTCATAGTACTCAAATCTTATACTTAACATAAAAAATATATATGTTAAAAGTACGAAAAAACACATGTAAAGAATGTAGTATACATATACTATATGTATACTTTCTTTCATGATTTTTGTATTACATCTTATTTAAGACAGATTTATCATTAAAGAAGTACGGACATTGGATAACTTTCCACGCAATAAAAATGATATTTTTATCCCCATAACATTGAAATCATAACTTGATCGAAGAGTAATTATTGTTTGAATATTTAATCCTTTACGAGCCATTTAGATCCCGCCTTCTTCCACTATCTACCAATTTGTACCGATATTGTTTCTTTTTGGGGTCGATATTTACGCTCATCATGAGTTGTTTTATGTATTTTTGAAACAATTGTGAAGCTCTACTCCAAAGCAACGAATGAAATTTTCCAAATACCACACGACAATTTGATAAAAACAAAACACTTCACAACTTAAATTCCACAGGCAAGCTTATCCCTACCCCTTTTCATTCTTTCTCCATCCCAAAGGGGTATCTACGCCTCACACATCATCCTTCATCCCTTCGCACCAAACCACCTCTTAGACGCTCTCTTCTCTTATCCATGCGCACTCTCTCCATCCTCCATTTCTCCTTTTCTCTTCCGTCACACACTTAACAACTGCCCCCCCTCTTCCTCTACACTTTCCCTTCCATTCACAAAAACACTTCCCCCAACTCCTTCTCACCTCTCCATGCCAGATAAAAGCCCAACGTGACAAAAAACACGCACAATACATAAATCCACAAATCATCCGCATCACTTTTACAGATTCACATTTTTACGCTTTTACGTCATTACAGAACAAAGCCAAACGAAAGGTTCACCACCCCACACAGCTTTGTAAACAATAGTCTGTAAACGAACAAAGCTTTTTTCCCAGTACCTTACAGTCTTCAGACACCCCTCCTCAAACAACAGCACTTCATCAAGCTCAACAAATCAAGCCCTGCCCTCAAATATTCTAGCTCTTCACTCCCCCCTCAAAGAGCAGTATTTTTACATCATGAACAGGATAATTAACGAACCGTCTTATAAAAAAGAAACGGCATAGAAATATTAGATATATCAATGGTTGTCATCGACTGTCGTGTTAAGAGGTGTTAACTCTTTATTTTTCTTAATTTTTACAACGCCAATCATTCCCGTAGAAATAATGAAGGCAGACATCGCTAAAAAGGAGCTTAACAATCCCACGAATGCCAAAAGTCCAGCAATAAAGCCAGACATTGCTTCCGCAGAGTTCGCTAAAGTTGAAAAGGTTCCAAAACTCTTACCAAAATCTTCACAACGAGAGTATAATTGAATGGCTGAGACTAAACTAATATCCACAAAGGCACCAATAAATCCTAAAACAAATGCTAGCCCTAAAATTAGTTTTAAATAAATTTCTGCAGCTAAGGGCATAACAAACAGAATAACCCCATAAAGAAGCCAAAATACCATAAGCTTCAAAGATGTAATCTTGAATATAATTTTATGATATAACAAACCACCGACAATAGTTCCAACAGCCATGAGAGAAAAAATATAACTCACAAGGCTTTCCTCTCCACCCACAGAAAGCACAAAAGCTGGAATTAAAAATCTTAAAATAGCCCCGGTAAAGAGAATAGCAAACGACGATCCAACCAGCGTAATAAATAAATGTTTATTTTCAGTAGAAATATATTTAAGATAGGAAGCCGTTTCTCGATAAATATTTATAAAATTGAATGATTTATTCTCATTTGAATTTAAATTCATGAGATTAAATAACACGATAATAGATATAAAATAGGTAAAAAAATCAAAAATGAGTACTGCCGATTTATTGGCGAAAAAAAGCAGTAGGGAACATACCAAAGGACCAATAACAGATGCAGTTTCAATTATAATTTGAGCAACGCTATTTGCCTTTGTAAGATCCTTTATTGAAAACATCCTAGGAATAGCAGCTTGAAAACTTGGTTGAAAAATACTTCTTCCGATCGTTGTACCTATTGCTGCGAAAATAAGCACAATAATATTTGCAGTCCCTGTTATAGTGGTTATCAAAACGAATAATGAGGAAAATAATCTCACCAATTCACTTAAGATCATATTTTTCTTCAAAGAAAAATTATCCGCTAACCAACCTCCTATAGGGCCAAAAAAGAGAAAAGGGATAAATCGAAAAAAATACACAAGACCTATAAAAAAGGTGTTATCAGTTAATTCTAAGACCAGTAAAACAAAAACAACTTCATAAGCATAATCACCAACTTTAGAAATAAAGAGAGAGCAAAAAAGAGCTAATGGACTCTTTTTTAAAAATAAATTCATATCACCCACCTGATATTAAACTTTTCTACAGTTAAAGTTACACGCCTTTTAATATAATTAGTGATATGAACTTCAAAGGACCGCCCAATCAGTGTGCAAAATACCCCCGCCTAATAAAGTATCCCATACCTAATATCACCCAAAAGAGCAATGTTTTAGGACATGATTGGATAAATTTATCATAGAACAATGTCTTAACAAAAAAATCTTGAGATATTATCTAGTATCGCGGACAAACAAATAACTGTCGTTTAACAAAGAAATCCTCAGATAACACAGAATGCTTGAAAACAGAGGCTATTTAAACATTGAATACCAACACAATGTCAAAAAAGCATGACTTAACTAAATTTAAAAAACTTAAACAGAAAAAAATCAATTAAAAAACTTCAAAAAACATAGGTCATTTAAGAGAAAAATGCTATAAAGTTAAAAAAGCGAGATCGATCATTCCTATACCCCAATCATTCCTATATTAATGACAACATCACGATCTTAACTTACGTGTTAGGAAAGGAATCTTGCTGACTGCCGATTTTGGATTAACAGGTCTATTGCTAATTTATCAAATGAAACAAAGGTTTCACCGCCTAGCCAATGCCCTCATAAGATATAATTCCATCAGCAAAATCTCCACCAGCCTCAAGCATAGCAAGCCCTGCTTTAACAGCAAGTCGATTCATGACGACATTACCAGTTGCTAGCAGATCGCGTAACATTCCAGCTGCATCTTCTTTTGATACACTTGCACCTCGGCAAAGTATCCAAACAAGTTCGCATAGACAAGGTAAAGAAATAGCGATGAGAGAAGCTTCTCTTAAGATTTTACTTGCTATTTTCCCTTGCTTTTATCATCTTGTAAAACAGCGCGGGCTAGAACATTTGTATCTACAGAAATCTTCATTTTTCCCCCGCCCAACCAGAAGCAGCAATTTCGTTCATTTCTTCCACAATCAGTGTTTTTTTAACTTTTCCAGCAAATCGTCCGATAAAGCCCTCAATTGTGCTTGTAGGCTGTGCTGCTTTTATACGAAATTCACCACCTGGTAACTTATCAAAGTTGATCCGCTCACCTGGTTTAACACCAAGGTGCTGGAGTAAATCCCGCTTCAGCGTCACTTGTCCCTTTGCTGTAACAGTTAATGAAGACATAGAAAAACCCTCTTCATATAGGTATCGCTATTGAATATATATAATAATGAAAAATTCAATTACTTTCTTAAAATTGCCAAAGAGCTACAGGGCTGAGCCTAAACGTGAGGAATTGTAAAATATATTCGTTTTTATGCCGGAATATATGCCTGATTATACCCGAAAAATACGAGAACTTGAACGCCTCTCTGCCTTAAACAACGGTGCTTTATAGCATAAGAGAATGTGTTGAATTGAAGATGATCATGTTCCATCATCCATTAACCACTGACACAAGTACGATCAATACGAAAAGCTTTTAAAGCAGAAAAACACGCATCATTGAAGAAATGAGGAAAGCCGTGCATTTTACGCATCCTTCACCTTTTTCTCTTCCGTCACACACTTAACAACTGAACACCCCTCTTCCTCTAAACTTCCCCCTCCATTCACGAAAACTCTTCCCCCAATCCTCGCACCACATTCCACGCCCCCAAAAGCCCAAAGTGACCAAAAACACGCACACATACCCCCTCTCCTCTCCTTTCTCACAGGCACATTTTTACGCTTTTACACATTCACAGAACAAAAACAAACGAAACTTCCAAACCACCACTCCGCACTGCTCTGTAAACACGGGTCTGTAAACGAACAAAGCTTTTTGCTTAGTACCCTTAAACTTCAAATCCCCCTCAAACAACAGCACTTCATCAGGCTCAACAAATCAAGCCCTCTCTCCTTAAACCGCCATCCTTCATCCCTTCGCACCACCACCTCTTACCCACACTCTCCTCTTATCCATAAGGCTCAATAAATCAAGCCCTGCCATCAAATATTCTAGCTCTTCACTCCCCTTCAAAGAGCGGTGTTTTATGGCATAATATAATAGAAAATTTTTGATTTTTCTTGCTAATCTTCTGAAATTACTTTATCACTTAAAGTGTAATTTTGGTCGTCTACGCACCGATCAAGAGGGATTAAAGGTCCTAAATCCGAGCGTAAAAACAAACCCGCATTGCGGGTATCCCGGAATTCCGGGAGATTTTGCTATGTCCAGGTGCTTCTCAGCACTAAAAGCAAAAAGCTGACTCGGATTCAGTACCTTTAACTCCCGGAATACCAATGCGAGGGCGCTCGCAACCGGAGGGGGGGCTTGAAGTGCCAACTAAAAATCCACATTTTATCGACATTTTGATAGGCAAAAGAATCCGTCACAGACGCATTGCAATGGGAGTTTCTCAAAAAGAGTTAGGGAGTCATTTAGGCGTCAGTTTCCAACAAATCCAAAAATATGAAAAAGGCTTCAATCGTGTAAGCGCCAAATGTTTGCTCGAAATCGCCCAAAAACTAGAAGTTCCCATAAGCTTTTTTTATGCAGACCTTGCCACAAAAGAAGATCTTTCAACAAAAGAAACTCTCTTACACCACGATCAAGAAACATACAGCGAAAAAGAACACACCCTTTTAAAAAACTTTAGAGAGCTCCAGCCGAAAAAACAAAAAGCAATCTTGTGGTTGATTTCTGATTAAGCAAAAGCGCAACGATCAACATTATTCCATTCATACCCCCCTTAAGTCAAATTCAAACCAGCCCCCACACCCCTTCAAAAATCAATGTTTTACGGCAGATAGGATAATCAGCATTTCTCTTTAACGCTTTTACGCACAAAGCAATAAAGCAATAAAGCAATCCCGCTTGTGACTTCACTTATAACATTGCAAGAAAATAGTTTTCACTACAAACAGAAGTGAAAGAATCCTACGATATTCGAGAACACTCATTTAACATGCGAAAACACCGACCACTCCCTTTGCTTTGCAATAAAACACCGCTGTCTCATCGTGAATTTTTCTAAATCAGGCACGCCTCAAAGAGCGGTGTTTTATCACATAATAGGATTATCACCGCCCTTTATAGCGTGAATTTCTCCAAACTTAATCTTCAGGCAAAAATTCCAACCGATCGCCTTGTTTTGTAATTTTCACCGTTGTTTCATCGTGAATTTTTCCAAATAAGATGTTTTCCGCCAGTGGGTCTTGAATTTCTTTTTGGATAATCCGTTTAAGCGGACGCGCACCATAGAGGGGATCATAGCCCTTATCGGCAAGAAATTTTCTTACCTCTGGCTCAATTTGCAAAGTTATTTTGCGTTCATTGAGCAAATTTTGCAAATGTTCTATCTGAATATCGACGATCGCTTCCATATCGTGACGTTGCAGCCTTTGAAAGAGAATAATCTCATCAATACGATTTAAAAACTCCGGACGGAAAGCCGCTTTAACGACATTCATAACATCATTTTTTGCTTGGTCAACGGTTTGCCCTTCAGGCAAAGCGGTTAAAAATTCAGCACCAAGATTAGAAGTCATAATCAGCAAGGTATTGCGAAAATCGACGGTACGTCCTTGACTATCGGTCAAACGTCCCTCATCAAGCACTTGCAACAAGAGATTAAAAATATCAGGATGTGCTTTTTCAATTTCGTCGAACAGAATGACCTGGTAAGGTCTTCTACGCACAGCTTCCGTCAGCACGCCGCCTTCTTCATATCCGACATATCCAGGCGGCGCCCCAATCAGCCGCGCCCCAGCATGTTTTTCCATATATTCCGACATATCGATACGCAACATGGCATTGGAGTCTTGGAAAAGGAAAGCGGCAAGAGCTTTAGTTAATTCGGTTTTCCCCACACCAGTAGGACCCAAAAACATGAAAGAGCCAAGCGGACGATTGGGATCTTGCAACCCTGCGCGCGCACGGCGTACAGCGCGAGAAACAGCTTGAACAGCTTCACCCTGCCCAATCACACGTTTGCTAATTTCATCTTCCATACGCAAAAGCGCCTCCCGTTCTGCCTCCAGCATTCGATCAACAGGAATACCGGTCCAGCGTGAAACAATCCGTGCCACATGTTCAGCAGTGACCGTCTCTTCAACGAGATGATTTTGTTGGTCATCATTTTCAGCGATGCTCAATTGCTTTTCAAGTTCAGGAATAACGCTATAAGCAAGCTCTCCAGCGCGTTGAAATTGTCCATCACGCTGAGCAATAGCCAAAGCATTACGGGCTTCTTCGAGTTGTTTTTTCAAATCAGCAGCATGCCCTAATTTTTGTTTCTCAGCCTGCCAAGCCGTCGTCATCTCAGCGGACTGTTGTTCCAATGTTTTCAGTTCCTCCTGCACATTTTTCAAACGTTCTCTTGCTGTTGGCTCGACATCTGTTTTCAAAGCTTCCCGTTCAATCTTCAACTGTAAAATACGCCGATCAACAGCATCGAGTTCTTCCGGCTTTGAATCGACCTGCATCCGCAACCGCGCCGCCGCTTCATCAATAAGATCAATAGCTTTATCCGGCAAGAAACGATCCGTAATATAGCGGTTAGACAAGCGCGCCGCCGCAATCAAAGCACTATCTGCCAAGCGCACTTTGTGATGTTGTTCATATTTTTCTTTAATACCGCGCAAAATAGAGATAGTATCCTCTAAAGAGGGTTCCGGCACAAAGACAGGCTGGAAGCGGCGTGCAAGAGCAGCATCTTTTTCAACATATTTTCGATATTCATCGAGCGTAGTAGCCCCCACACAATGGAGCTCTCCACGTGCAAGAGCAGGCTTTAACAAGTTAGAAGCATCCATAGGCCCATCGGATTTTCCAGCCCCCACGAGATTATGCAATTCATCGATAAACAAAATGATCTGACCGTTTTCAGCTTGCACCTCTGCCAGCACCGCTTTGAGGCGCTCTTCGAATTCCCCACGATACTTTGCACCAGCGATAAGCGCTCCCATATCCAGCGCATGAAGCTGTTTATCACGCAAAGTTTCAGGCACATCACCATTAACAATGCGCAATGCCAACCCTTCCACGATAGCTGTTTTCCCCACCCCTGGTTCACCGATAAGCACAGGATTATTTTTGGTCCGCCGTGAAAGCACCTGAATAGTGCGGCGGATTTCCTCTTCCCGCCCAATAACAGGGTCAAGTTTTCCTTCACGAGCATCTTTTGTCAAATCACGAGCATATTTTTGCAAAGCATCATATTGGCTTTCGGCATGGGGGCTTGTTGCTGTTTTCCCCTTCCGCAAATCATTAATAGCCTCATTAAGCGCCTGCACTGTCAACCCTCCGCTTGTAAGAATATCAGCGGTTTTTGCGGTCTTTTCCATGATCAGCGCTTGCAACACACGCTCCACAGTCACAAATTGATCACCAGCTTTTTTCGCCAGATCTTCCGCCATGTTAAAGACTTTTGCCAAAGGCTGAGAGAGATAGAGCTGCCCATTTCCCCCTTGCACTTTAGGCAAAGCATCAAGTGCTTCGTTAAGCGCCTTTCGAATAAGAGTAAGATCACCACCCGCTTTTTGGATCAGTGATGCTGCCAATCCTTGAGAATCGTCTAATAACACTTTCAACAGATGCTCCGGCAAAAACTGCTGATGATCAGAAGAGAGTGCACCACTTTGTGCTGATTGTAAAAAACCTTGCAACCGTTCGCTATATTTTTCCAAATTCATTTTTTTTCCTTAAATCTCAAGCCACCACCGCACTTTAAATTCCCCCAATATTCCAAAAAAAGAGACATCTTCAAAGGACCAACCACACCCCACAAAACACTGCAAATGATGCCACATGAAGAAGAACCGTAGTGCTAAAAAGAATATGGGTCCTCACAAGCCCTATAGCAAGAGGGAGAGAAAGGCACACTGTCATTATTTAAATAAAAACTGCAACTCCCCTATACCCCACTCTTATCCACCCCCACCCCTTGTCCATACACACTCTCTTCACCCTCCATTCCACGCACCCCTCTCTCCCCGTCACACACTTAACCCCCCTTTTACTCCCAACGTCCCCCTCCATTCACAAAAACACTCCCCCAATCCTCTCACCACATTCCATGCCATGCCAAAAGCCCAACAAGCCCCCAAGCCTACACAACGCATAAATCCTCCACGACCTTGAACTTCCACTTACACTTTACAGATCCACATTTTTACGCTTTTACACATTCACAGAATAAAGCCAAATGAAAGTCTCACCACCTCATACCGCTTTGTAAATACTGTTCTGTAAAAACAATCCAACCTCTTATATGACCACTCTATGAAGCGTTTCTAAAAAGCCCCGACTGATTACTTCCTATAATGATCACCCACTCCTCAAACGAGCCGGGTTCACCCGACCAGACAGATAAGCCCACTCTCCTTAAACCGCCATCCTTCACGCATCTCTTTGCACCACCACCTCTTAAGACACACTCTTCTCTTATCCATACGCACTCTCTCCAACCTCCATCCCCCCATGCTCTCTTCTCCAACCAACGCGCTTAACACCCCTCTTCATCCCAACTTCCCCGCTCCATTCACAGCACTCTTTCCCCTATTTATCTGACCACATTCACAGATAAGCCCACTCTCCTTAAACCGCCATCCTTCACGCATCTCTTTGCACCACCACCTCTTAGACACACTCTTCTCTTATCCATACGCACTCTCTCCAACCTCCATCCCCCCCCATGCTCTCTTCTCCAACCAACGCGCTTAACACCCCTCTTCATCCCAACTTCCCCACTCCATTCACAGAAACTCTTCCCCCCAATCCTGCCCACCACATTCCACACCATAACAAAAGCCCAACAAGCCCCCAAGCCTACACAATGCATACATCCTCCACGTCCTTGAACTTCCCCTTACACTTTACAGATCCACATTTTTACGCTTTTACACATTCACAGAAAGAGGCAAAATGAAACTTCCAAACTACCACTCCGCATCGCTCTGTAAACACTGGTCTGCAACAATCTGATTTCTCGTCTATCAGATTCCTCTGCTGATCACTTCGTATAATTATCACCCTTCTCAAACGAGACTGTTTCATCAAACACGGCAGATAAGCCATGCCTTAAAATATTCCCCATGCTCTCTTCTCCAACCAACGCGCCTAACACCCCTCTTCATCCCAGCTTTCCCCACTCCATTCACAGAAACTCTTTCCCCCATTTATCTCACCACATTCCACACCATGACAAAAGCCCAACAAGCCCCCAAGCCTACACAATGCATAAATCCTCCACGTCCTTGAACTTCCACTTACACTTTACAGATCCACATTTTTACGCTTTTACACATTCACAGAAAGAGGCCAAATGGAAGGTTCACCACTCCGCAGTGCTCTATAAACAATGCTCTACAATTTAACTTCTTACCCAACACCCCCTATAAATTTCAGATCACCCACTCCTCAAACGAAACTGTTTCATCAGACCCAACAAGGAAATCCAGCCTAAATATTCATCACACACTCTCACAAAAAACACCTTGATAATATAAAAAACACCTTGATAAATTGATATGCCTGATATCACCCCCTATAAGTTCCCCTTCTAATCATGATTTCGGAGCCGCGTGAGAGGGACAAAACAATCCTAGGTTCTTTTGTCAAGGACGCCGTTAGGCGCCATGCAATGGTCTCCTTGACCTTAAGAACCAAGGCTTGTTAGTCCTCTCATTAAACGCGGTCTGATCTCATGATTTTGGTGAGCGTTCCGGAGAGTTTGAGAGGCGGAAAGCCTCTCATTAAAAAATAAAGTTTA
>NZ_JBHINE010000160.1:0-547 GCF_042194715.1 Bartonella sp. CM120XJJH
ACAGCAAAAACAATATTAGGCGTACTATAAGCAGCAAAATCAAAAATCAAACTGCCTATCATACGCATAAAGCCGTATAGAAAAAAAATCAAAAGCACATAACAACCAGCGCTTGACCCAATAATCGCCTTCGTGCCTTTAAACGCTTTAACCAAAGAGAGTAACCAGCGGTACCCCAATATAAGCGAAAGCGCCAAAACATAATAAGGAAAATAACTCGTAGCGCCATAAACATAAAGAAAAACAAGACACAAAACAACGAGCAAGAAAACCAAATGTTCAACCAATGTTTTTTTCTTCATCAAAGGAAAAATAATCAGCACCAGACAAAAAACGGCGCCGATAACAGATAATGTCAATTTGTCAAGCATTATAGTAAGCCTCAGAAATAGAATTTATTAATATTGCGTAGTCTGAAGAAATGCCAAACATAGACAAAAGACCAACCGCAAAATGAATTACAAAAGGCAGATAGAAATAGGCCTTGCGCTTATCTTGGAAACCAAGATACATAAAGCGCGTATTTACACCATGCATCAATACAATC
>NZ_JBHINE010000161.1:0-545 GCF_042194715.1 Bartonella sp. CM120XJJH
AATAAATACCAATCATATCTATGCCTTGAGAATCCTATCAAAAAACTTTTGAAGGCACCGCTTTTATAGGAAAATTTTTCTACAAAAAAATTAAAAGACAATATGCATGAAAACAACCCAAATGAACTATTCTCTCTCAGTAAAAGAAAAAAGTGCCAAGATAAAGATTGATACACTCAAAAACACCTACGAATTTGAGGGATTTTTTCCTCACCCAAGTCTCAACATCTCAAAACAATATGCGTGGGGGATTTTCAAACAAAAAGTTTAACACACTCTCATAGACAATGTAACATTATAAGGAATGTAACAATGCCAAAAGCAAAAGAAAAAACAAAAGGAATTCCCTCACCCCATAATTATATCTATCTTGGTACCCAAATTCTCAAAAATAGATATGGAGAAACAGATTTAAAACGCTTTCTGGAAAAATGCTCACATGATAGGCAAAAAGCCATGATCAATCTGCGTGCAGAACCCCTGCCAGAATATTTTAATTCAACTTATCTATGCCATATCCACCAACAATTGTTTAAAAATACCTT
>NZ_JBHINE010000162.1:0-536 GCF_042194715.1 Bartonella sp. CM120XJJH
CTTCCCCCTTATCTCTCCCCCCCAAGAACGAAAGCATAACGCGTGATATTTTCTCCCCGATAAAAAAACCTCTTGCCCATCATCGCCCCCCTAAGACTCAATACAAAAACGGTCAGAACCGCGCTCCCATAGCGCCTTCCTCTTCTTCCCTCTCAAACACCTTCCCCCATTTCCCAACATGCTTTCACATTCATGTCCAAGTTCTTTGCACTCCCTGCGCTCAAAGCTCTCTGCTTTCCCCCCTCCCTCAACACTCTACTCTTTCCCCCTACACAAAGCTTTTTTTAAAGATTGACATCTCCTCAACGCTTGTACGGCTGTCCCCCTTTCCACACCTCATATCTCCCCTCCAGCATATGCCTTGCATACGCTTCAAGCTCCCCCCAACATTCGTTCTCCCCACAAGTTTCTCATCCCCTCCTTTCCCATATCGGCTAAGTCCCTCCCAAGCGGCGTCCTCCCTAGACGAAAGCATAACGCGCACCATTGTCACCGCAATGAAAAAGCACTTTGGCCCATCATTGCGGCGCTCCCCC
>NZ_JBHINE010000163.1:0-533 GCF_042194715.1 Bartonella sp. CM120XJJH
GTCGATCCACCACTGCTCCATTGGCCACCAGTCATGCTTAAATCGCCAAGGGAGTGAATGTTTAAATCCTGTATAGAAATGATTTGAGCCTGCTGCCCACTCCGATCAACGAAACCATATTCATTCGTGTCACGGATTTTTGCAGTACCATCAATGATTGTCTTCGCATTGAGGGTGATGATATCCCCCAGAAGAACCCCTGAAGAGTTGGTTAAAAGATCGCCACTGCCGAGATCTACAGCACCGCTGCCAAGCAAAAAACCACCATCATTAAACAAAGTTTGCGTAGTCGAAACATGCAATGCACCATTACTCGATATGGTGCCACTATTGGTAAGACGGTCCGTCTCTATAGTGACGCCATTGCCTTTCAAACGTGCACTGGCAAGATTTCCTTGCTGCGTTTTTGCCCCATAAACATCTTGTGCTAAAGAAGTGTTTGGTGCCAAATAAACGTGGGGTACCAAGACCTCTTGTCCGTCGACAAGGTGGGTCTCAAGCCAGATCATATCCTTTTTGATCCCAGCAATTTG
>NZ_JBHINE010000164.1:0-526 GCF_042194715.1 Bartonella sp. CM120XJJH
ATGGACCATTGATTTGCCCACGAAACCCTTGCAATAAAAGAGGTTGGTCCGCCATGATTTCGGGGCGCCCCGCAAGGATCAAAGAACCACTGCCCACAGCACGGCACAACCTATCCGACTCGGAAGCAGCAGCAGCTTGTGCCTCTTCCTCACAAGTGTAACAAGTCCGTAAACGGCGCACGGGACCGCTAAACCCTGTCTGATGCTTGACTTGGTATTGCTGCCCTTTTGAGCGATCAAAATAAGCAGCTTCAATGGCGCCATATTGCGTGCGTGGCTCTAACGTGAACTCCCAGTTGGAACAGTCGTGTTTATGAAGTTGGAGTGCTGGTAAATTATCTCCGCTTAAAAACAAAAACTTATTGTCCTTGATCAAAAAACGTGCCTGCATGCGGTCGGCAAGGCGGGTTAAAAAATCAACAGCCGATTGATCCGTACGAATCACATAAGGCAAAGGTTTTTTAGTGAACTGGGGACTGACCTTTGCTTGATAGCCATGGCGTTTGGCGAGTGTCTCAACAATCTC
>NZ_JBHINE010000165.1:0-526 GCF_042194715.1 Bartonella sp. CM120XJJH
ATAAAAAAACCTTGTCACGTAAGGACGGACAAGGCTTTCTCAAACTCATCAATCTAGAGATAGCACAATCCGTCCTATGACGCAATGTTATAGGATTAAAATGATGTGTTCTTTTAAGAATGCGCAAGGTATCACACGTGCCTTGCGCGGGGTTTGGCATGGGCGTTATGGAAGCCAACCAATCAAAAATACTTTAGTCAATTTTACCTTTGCTACGCGTGCTTATAGCCAAGCCTTTGAGGTCCTTATGAGGCAAGCCCCGCATAACGCATATTTTAACGATCTCCTCTATTTTCTAAGGTAAATAACATGATACAAGATAATAAAAATATTTTAGAGAATAATACTCCTTTAAATGATAACGATAATGGCTCTTTAAATGATAAGACTTGTTTAGAAGCCATTCCTTATAAGCAAGCATTGCAACAAAATGGTTGGGGGGAATTAAAACCACTTGAATATACTCTCTTACCCGTCGAGCCTTTTCATGCTGCGCAAATGCCTTTAACTTCAAGTCGCTATGTTT
>NZ_JBHINE010000166.1:0-525 GCF_042194715.1 Bartonella sp. CM120XJJH
ATGATGCAACTCTATGCAATTTATCTTGCCCATTTCGTATTGATCTTTAGACATTGATAAACCTCTTTATCTTATGGTATCTAAATGCATGGCAAATGCGCAAAAACGCAAAGCCGTGTAACAAAGCTCAAGCGGCATTTCCGCGCAAAGCAGAATGCGCACGCGAATCTGTGTTGGCATGTTTTGCTGCTTTAAAAATGCGACGGCGACTTTTGGGGTAGCGGTCGCTAAAAACCTGCTCAACGGGCAAACCGATAAAATCGGCAATAGCACGTTCAGCTTTCTCGTTAGACCGTGTCCAGATATGTTGAACACTGGATGACGAGAGTTGATAAGCTTTCGCGAGCTCCGCCAAGGTCATATTACGGCGGCGTAGCTCAGCTAAAATACTATGGCGATCCCATACTTGAATGCATGTTTGGGTGGTTGTCATAACTTTCGCTCCTGCTTCAAACGGATGCTCAAACCATCCGTTTTTTGTGGGGTTAATGGTAAAATATCTGCCCTCTATATCGGGCGGTAATA
>NZ_JBHINE010000167.1:0-525 GCF_042194715.1 Bartonella sp. CM120XJJH
TGTAAAATTTTATCAAATTTATTGTTTGTAAATATCACCACGACCACTGTCTTTTCTTGAAGACATGCAACCTAAAAACAACTTCTCTTTGTTTATAAATCGTCTCTCCAACTCTCTCTTCCAGTCATAGCCTATAAAAGTAAGGATAGAGTGCTTTGATTGGACACCATCTTCTCACCCCCTCCCAAGTCCCATATATTTTACAGCCCTCATTTTATAGCACCTCCTGTCGTGCTTTAAGAAGGCATTTTAACGATGATAGGAACGTGTACAAAAGTATCTAGAGCAATATCTTTTAAATAATGGAGATTGCTTATTGCTTCACACTTTTGTTTATTCCGTTTTTTAATGGGATTTTGTTCCTCACGGAAAACAGAACGCCCTTTTGTTGCAGTTTCATGGGCTTGTTTTAAAGATATATCTCTCAAAGAGCATCCAAGCTTATTTCGCGACGGCGTCCATGAATGCTATAACAGTAAAGCTATTGAGCACCTTCATCTTTACGTTTGTGAAGAAGCAAGACGG
>NZ_JBHINE010000168.1:0-510 GCF_042194715.1 Bartonella sp. CM120XJJH
CTTTCATGCTTCATCTTAAAACCTCAATAAAATCTTGAATTGTTCGCGAACATCGGCACGCAAAGGAATATTAATGGGCGTTTTGAGTATCTCGATACCACCATTTAGTTCATTGGCGTCACACCAAAGCTTGCCCAAAGGGATATCAAGAGGGATATCAAGGGGGACATCTTGTTTGGGAATGCCGTGAACGAGAATAGAAACAAATGCTGCTTGTTTGCCGTCAACATCGTTAAAATCTGTGCGGGCTGCCAGAAAAAGCGCCGTGCCCCTCGGGGAGGGCTGATAGTGATTGCCTGAATGGCTGTAAACCCCCTCCAAAGCCTGTTCGACAGGCGCTACAGCATAGCATCTGCGAGTGCCAATCACGCCATCTTGGCTATCTCTTAACACGAGATAAAGCGTGCGGCCATGAAACCACTCTGCCATCAGTATATCGCGTTCATGTTTTTTGACCGAACACCACGGAAAATTTGCCATGTCCCATGGATAATCGATTTGGTTCCAGCT
>NZ_JBHINE010000169.1:0-510 GCF_042194715.1 Bartonella sp. CM120XJJH
AGATTCATAAATTATCACATCAGAAATTATATGATAAAATATTGTTTTCTATAAATAAAATACCTTCAAAAATGAACCAAAATATGGTTAATAAATGCTTATGATTTGTTACCATTTTTTTACTTTTGAAAGGATTTTATTATGATAGAAAATGATATTCTTTTAACAGACCGTGAAAGTGCAAAATTGCTTCATATGAGTGTCTCAACATTCCGCCGTCATGTTACCAATGGCTCTCTCCCCAAACCCCTAAAATTTGGTTTTTTATCGCGTTGGTTACAATCAGATCTTTTGAATGTCATCGAGCAAGCAAAACAGCAACGTTATAACGACGCAGCATAAAAAGAAAACCTTGTCACGTAAGGACGGGACAAGGCTTTCTCAAACTCATCAACCTGGTGCTTTATTTGGTGTAAATTCAAGGCTTTCTCTACTGAAGCAAGACTTAAGGCTGGCATTCAAGTTGTTCTGAATGTTTTTTACAATAAGGGCTATTTAAGCGTCTCTCAA
>NZ_JBHINE010000017.1:0-23410 GCF_042194715.1 Bartonella sp. CM120XJJH
TCTTTAAAACTCTTTGAAAAAAATAAATTGCTACAAAACCTAGTGGCAAAATATACAAAACCCGCTGGCAAGCTACAACAAAACTCGCTGGCAAGCTACAGCAAGCTACACCGCTGGCAAGCTACAACATTTTAATAATATTGCTTTATAAACTTTGGCGGAGAGAGAGGGATTTGAACCCCCGATAGAGTCACCCCTATGCCGCATTTCGAGTGCGGTGCTTTCAACCACTCAGCCATCTCTCCATAATAAAGTGAAACAAAAATCAGCACTATTTGAGTATATAAGGGGTAGATAACCTTCAATTGTTTTTGGTACAACCTTTTTTTCTTTTTTATGGGACTTTATTGACAGAGAATAGAAATTCCTTCATATATACAAAATATAAGCGTGGGGAAATCTGCGCATATTTGTGTTGAAGAAGGTTTTATCCTTCTTTAAAATCTATTACGACTGATAAAAAGCAGCCTATTTTCCCTTATTTCAAGGTAGAAATTAAATAAGAGCTGGAGTGAACGGAAGGATAAAAAATGTTCGCAGTCATTAAAACTGGTGGTAAGCAATATCGCATTGTTGCTAATCAAGTGGTAAAAGTTGAAAAAGTTAGTGGAAATGCGGGTGATGTTGTTGAATTCAATGACATATTGATGGTTGGGCAAGAAGGTAATGCGGTTATTGGTACCCCTATCGTTGCTGATGCATTGGTGACAGCTGAGATTATAGAACAGGCACGTGGGCGCAAGGTTATCGCATTTAAGAAGCGCCGTCGTCAAAATTCTAAACGCACGCGTGGTCATCGTCAAGAATTTACGAGGCTTCGTGTTTTAGAAATTTTAATGGGTGGTTCAAAACCTAAAAAAGCAGCTGCGAAATCGATAAAAGAGGAAGCAACTGCACCAAAAGAAACAAAAGCTGCTGCTGTTGTTGAGAAGACGGCTGAAAAAAAGACTGCGTCGCAGAAGAAAGCGTCTGTAGCATCAAAGAGTAAGAAAGATTAAAGGAGAGCGTCTATGGCACATAAAAAAGCTGGTGGTTCCTCGCGTAATGGTCGCGATTCAGAATCGAAACGTCTAGGCGTTAAAAAATTTGGTGGTGAAACCGTTATTGCTGGAAATATTATTATTCGCCAGCGTGGTACACGTTGGCATCCTGGCAACAATGTCGGCATTGGAAAAGACCATACGCTTTTTGCATTATCAAATGGAAAGGTTTCCTTTCAACGCAAAGCGGGTAATCGTTCCTATGTTTCAGTCATTCCTATGGTGGAGGCAGCAGAGTAATCTGTAACACTCTCTAGCAACCAATAAGCTTTCATTGAATTGTAGTTGTGGTTTTATAAGTATTAAAAGGGAAAGATAGAATCTCGTCTTTCCCTTTTTGCGTTGATACTATAATAAATGTAGAAGATATACGAAAAAAGTAGAATTGGGAAAATGGCTTTTCTCAATGAGAGGGGAAGTTTGTGTGATTTTATGTTAGTGTTTAGTACTGAACGTATTGATATTATGATAGAATTTGTTGATAAATTTCTGTATAATGATAATAAGGAGAGACTTTCTTTTTATGCATGAAGAAGTGTTTAGTAATTTCTTTATAAGAGAAGCAGTTTGTTTTCAGAAAATTATGAGAAATTTAGTGAGAGCATTATTTATGTAATCATTTTGATAAAGATGGGTCTTTTTATCGGCATTGTGGTATTGGTGAGTTGTCATACTGTTTTTAGGTAGTGGTGTGGATAGGTGAGGCTATTCATTTAAAAGAACATAGGGATGAAAAATCCATAAGATGGCAGTCAAAACTACTTTGAAAGTGACATGCATTAAGGAATTTTCGGTAAATCGAGAGTGAAATTATATTTTTTAGGAGGACGGTGTTTAAAGATATAAAAATAACCAATGTGTAATCAGCGCCCTTCAAGAATATTTTTTCTGATTTCACTATTATTGTGTATTGTTGAAAATAAACAAGCATATTTTACTTTATTTATCTTATTTGTAGAGTTTTTCTTGATTTTAGTAGTTGATGATGGATGGTGCTTGGGGGATATCCATACTTTGCAAATGGTGACAAGGGGCATTGTGTGTTTGCGATATTGATTGAAGTAAAGGAGTAGCTTAAAATATATAAATGTCATATATCGAGGGTTTTGTATCATAGGATAGCTGCACGGAATTTTAAAGATGATGAGTTGCATGGAGCAATTTTTAATTATGTAATGAATTTATAAAGAGGGATGATAGGTTAAATAAACTGTGAGGAATCAGTTAAAATATTAGCTGAAGTTACAGATGGTTGGGAAGGATGCTTTCTTGTAGAGGGAATAATGAAAAGTTATGTTGAATAACTTTGGAGGATGAGAGCGTTTTTAAAACATAGTTTTTCAGGTGATTGGTGCTGTAAAAATCGGGGTTTTGTCTTTGTAAAGTAAAAGAGTAAAGGCAAACTTGTGCGTGATGCTTTTAAGCACCTCACTTAGCTATATTCCGTAAAATATAAATAAAGCTGTGGTGGTATTTATAGCTTGTATTTTGGGAAATGCAGCTTTGAAAAGGAATTTATCAGAGATATTGGTGTTCAAATGTGAGGCAATTTGAATTCATGATGAGATATGAGAAAGCAGAAGCAATGAATGTAGATTTTGCCGAGGGTGAAATCGTGTCTATAAGATCTATACAACTTGCAGCTGCTTTTGATCATAAAAATGATGCAATTTATGCTGCTGCTGAATTGCTTGTTCAGGTTGGTGCCGTTGATAAGTGTTATCTGGCAAGCATGCTTGCACGTGAAGAAACAACCAATACTTGGTTTGGAAATGGTATAGCCATTCCTCATGGTATGGCTGAAAATCGTGATTTAATTATCAAGGATGCTGTTGCTGTTATACAGGTTCCTGCTGGTGTTGAGTGGCAGGATGGCAAAAAAGCACATTTGGTTATTGCCATTGCAGCGTGTCCAGATCGCTATAGAGAAATTTGTAAAAAATTGACGTCTCTTTTATTTGATAAAAAACAGCTTGAAGTACTTGCAACAACTATGGACAAACAGCAAATTGTTACAACTTTGTTTGACCAAGATATGAAGATAGAAAAAACTTTTATTGGTGACCTTTCGGTGTGTCAGGAATGGACTTTAGATTATCCAAGTGGTCTTCATGCACGACCAGCTTCTCTTTGGGTTGATTTTGCGAAAAAGGCGCAAAATTCTATCAGAGTTCGCCATGGTCAATATACCGTTGAAATGAAAAATTTGGTTGGTTTATTGCAATTAGGAGCAAAAAACGGTGATGTTCTGATTTTTTCTACAGATGCTGCAGAAGGAGCACAACTTCTCAATGATGCCATTGCTATTGCAAAAAAAGTGAGTATTAGTGAAAAATGTCTGATGAGAGCAATGGAATCTCAAACAAAGGCTTTTCATGGTTGGTATCCACGCTCTATGCAAAAAGGCATTTCTGGTGTTGGAGCGAGTTCAGGATTAGCATTTGGTAAGATTTTTGTTTTAAGGCAAAATGATATTTCCATAATAGATCAGCCAATTGATTTTGCAGCTGGTGCAGCATGTCTTGAAAATGCTCTTACAAAAACAAAACATAAAATGGCATCTGTGATTTCTGATATTACAGTGCGTATGGGCGCAGATTCTGCAGCGATTTTTTCTGCGCAAATGGTTTTGCTTGAAGATGAAAATTTAATAGCTCAAGCTTGTCGTTTTATAGCGGAAGGTCATGGTGTAGCTTGGTCTTGGGATAGAGCGGTTCGTCAATTTTCAGATATGTTTTTTAAGGTAGATAACCCTTTGATAGCAGCACGTGCTGTTAATTTAGTTGATGTTGGTCGACGTGTTTTAGGTGAAATCAATCCCTCCTATAGATCGTTCTTTTTAAATGATATTCCACATGGCGTAATTCTAGTTACAAATGACCTTTCTCCTTCTGATGTAGCACAACTTGATTGTACAAGGGTAAAAGGATTAGCAACAGCATGGGGAGGTCCGTTATCTCATACAGTTATTTTGGCGCGTACTCTTGGTATTCCAATGGTTGTTGCTGCAGGTGATGATATTTTAGCGATTCAGTCTGATATTCAGGCTATTATTGATGGCGATAACGGGTTTATTTACCTTGATCCTACGCTTGAAGACGTTGAAGATGCTCAAAGGCATATTGATACTGTTGCGCAAAAACGTGTCAGTGAAACAAGTGCGTGTAGGTTACCAGCGCAAACGACAGATGGTCAAAGAATTCGTATTATGGCTAATGTCAACTACGCAAGTCAGGTTCCTATTGCGCTTGATTTGGGGGCTGAAGGTGTTGGACTCATGCGCACAGAATTTTTGTTTTTAGAGAATCCACATATTCCGGATGAAGAGCTACAATTTAATACATATCGGGCGATGATTACAGCTGTAAGAGATAAGCCATTAATTATTCGTGCGCTCGATATTGGTGGGGATAAACAGGTTACGCATTTACATTTATCTAAAGAGGACAATCCTTTTTTAGGTGTTCGAGGAACGCGGCTTTTGTTACGTCGACGTGATCTCTTGGTGCCTCAATTACGGGCTTTGTATCGAGCAGCAAAAGAGGGTGGAGATCTATGGATTGTGTTTCCGATGGTAATGTCTGTTTCAGAGATTGTCGCTATAAAAAAGATTGCAGAGGAAATCCGCAACGATATTGATGCACCAAAATTAAAACTTGGTATTATGATCGAAGTTCCAGCAGCGGCCATTATGGCAGATGTATTGAGCGCCCATGTTGATTTTTTTTCAATTGGAACCAATGACCTAACACAGTATACAATGGCTGTTGATCGGCAAAATCCATACCTTGTGTCTGAAGCTGATAGCCTTGATCCAGCAGTTTTGCGTATGATTTATCAGACTATTCAGGGAGCTGCACAACATAAGTGTTGGGTTAGTGTATGTGGTGGTATGGCTGGAGATCCTTTTGGTGCAATGATTTTGACTGGATTGGGAATTAATGAGCTTTCTATGATATCTTGCGATATTTCTCCAGTAAAGGCGTGTTTACAAACTCATAGTTTTGAAGATATGAAAATTTTAGCACAAAAAGCATTACAATGTGAAACGGCACGAGCTGTACGTGCTCTAAGCAGGGATATAAGGTGATAAAGAACATTAAGAGGTATGAGCTAGCTCATTTTGCAGAGTAATCAGGTCTTTAGTGCTGTAAAACATTATCCTTTAGGACGATTATAGGCAGTATATTAATTTATAATGGTAATTTATCGTTTTACATAATGAGAGCCCTGAATATCGTAGAGTTTTCTCGTTTTAAATTTCTCTATATTGAATTAATAAAAATTATTTTTTTATACGTTACAAGAAGGAGTAACGTATGGATAAAACACTTTAGGAAAGAATAAAAGCCTTTTATGTATTCTCTCAAATAGCAAGGGATATTGCAACATTAGGGGATAAATAGCGCGATGGTACTTGGCTTGTATTTTTTATTTAAGGAAAGATGAAGCTATCCAACAGATTTTATACCATTTATAGACACCGTATGAGATAGATATGACAAGCTTTAAGAGATGTTTTTTTAACAAACGTGTGGATGAGAAAGAAAATAGTATTCTTAGAGTATCTTGTTTTGTTATGAGAGCATATCTCACTTAAAGAATGCAATAATCAAAAGTATGAAGAGTACGTAATCTCTTTTAAATAATAGAGATTACTTTAGATATTTTGAAAACTGTAAAGCTGAATTTAAAAGTATAGGCTAAAAATGAAAATAGCTTTGCATCGTTATGATTTTGTATTTGAAAAAAATGAGACTATTTTCTCATTTCAGAAAATAAGATATATTCATGCATATTAAATTAAAAATGCAAAGGTCTTTTTTGTTTAAGTTTTATTTTCTTTAGTATCACCTAAATATTAGAACTGTGAAATTGAATAGAGGATTAGAGTAGGGCTTATTCTATAATCCTATGAAAGAGAAAATTGACACCATAACACTATTTTACAGCCCTCAGTGTTGCAAGAATTCGTGCTATTTGAAAAAATGCATAAGAGGTATTTATCATCTCTTAAAATGTACTTCCCCCACATACTATCTCCGCTTATGACGTATAAGCAAGTGATTTTAATTAATTCAATATGAAAGGGGTTATGATGAAAAAAATCACGATATTCGAGGTTTTTATGATGAATGAACGATAATTTATATTTATAAATCAATATCTTATATGTTGTCTGAAACATAAAAGTGATGAACAGGTAGATCTCATTTCAAGAGAGAGATGTTTGTAATCAAAGTTATAGTGATTAAGTATTTTCATCCTTGGAGGAAAGAAGGAGATTGAAAATGATTTTTATTGAAATAAAATTTACTATTTGGATAAACAATTTTAATATTAGGGATATAAGAAGTTTATATCGTTATTATGCTATTTATTATTAGGGTAATCAATGGTGTTAAGCGAGAGATATTTAATTATTTGGTTGTGTAAAACCATGGACTGTATGCCAATTTTAAGAGAAGTATTTTTTGTGAAGCAGAAAGTGCACAAATGAGCATGAAAGTTTATGACTGGTGACAATCTTTTTATTCCCATTATTGTATTATACAAACCTATCCACGGAAAAAGTTTTTTCTTAAAAAGAAGGGATGTGCTTGTTATTCAACAGATATAAGCTCTTACTTTAATAAATGAATTTCTTTTTTGAACTTTGAATGTATAATTTAGGCTTGCACGTTATTTCTTTCTGGGTATAGTGCGAGACTTCTGGAGAGGTGGCCGAGTGGTTGAAGGCGCACGCCTGGAACGCGTGTATATGGGAAACCATATCGAGGGTTCGAATCCCTCTCTCTCCGCCATTAATTTAAAACGAATTTTCATATGCTTGATATGACATAGCTTAAAAAGCTCAGGATTTGCAGGATTTTTATTGTTTTCAATTGACCAGTTTGCGCTGATCTGTGTCTGTCATTATGTATAGCTAGAAATTGCTGGTGAATTTCCATGAATTTTATAATTTCTAAGCTCCTATCCCTCGATCTTTAGATAACTTGATCTAGCATAAACGATCTTTTCAAATATCATAAAGGGTTTTTGCCATTATCACTAACTTCTGATAGAGCTTCAGAATTAATGGTGATCATAGTGCTATTTGTAATTCCGATTAACGGGCTAAATGCGTTTTATCTACACGAGAGGCAACAAATACCTAAGCTTTTCTCACGCAATGTGCTCATTTAAAATTAATGGCATGAATATTTATACAAAATTTTTATCTATACGGTAATCAAAAAAAGGCTGACGTAATATAATAATTGAATATCATTTATGCGGCGTTTTCTTTTATCTCTAAGCTTTGTATATAAATAGATAGTCCGTGTAAAATAAATAAAGGGGCGAAAAAACCTATAAATATACACAGGACGTATAATATAGAAAATGAAAAAAGTTTTCCTGCATATAAAAGCACAATAGAGAATAAAGCTGTTACGATGCGCACACTGGCATCGCCTGCCAAAATCACTTCGGCTAAATTTTCACTAGGTGTGATAGCTTGTCCAATTGTTATTCCCGATACCCTAAAATAAAATTGTCCAATACCTAATAAAAAACCCATAATATAAAGGGAATATTGAGTAAAATTTAAATATAAAACAAAAGAGATTGCGATCACTGCAAAAGCCGGTGTTCCCCATACAAAAAAACGAATTAAAGATGGAAATTTCCGTAAATAATAGGATGAGATAAGACCATTGACTACAAAACCCAGTGCTGACAAAGAAAAAATAGAATTTTGAATAGCTGTAAATTTTATATTATCTGGTGTTATAGATGCAAGAACAAGTGGCAATAGAACAATAGGCCCTGTATAGAGAAAATTACTCAAAATACGATTAATCGTTAAAAAACGCAACGCAGAAATCCGCCAAAGGCACCGAAAACCAACTCCATAAGTTTTTTGAGATGGCTTTTTTAATAGTTCTTTTACTCTGTTTATTTGTTGTATAGACTTTATACGAAACCATAAGCTGGCATTCAAAAGATAAATCAATACAATAAAGGATATGGCTGTTTTGTGCCCAAAATGGGCAATTATAAAATATATAAGCAATGGGGATATAATAACAAAAAACTGACAGCAACTAGTATAAAATGCAAAAATTCCAGCTTTTTGTTTGGGAGTTGGAACCAGCTGATTTAAGGCACTATTGTTATTTGGGTTATCAGCCCCCATCAAGAGAGCAAGTAAAAAAAATACAAATAAAATAAGTACCGGATTGTTTATAAATAATAAGAACGATAATAAACCAGCGCAAATAATTTGACTATAAAACCCAATTATAAAGCCTTGATAGCGTACCAAAACATTTCCCAAACATAAGCCTGCAATTCCAATTGCAATTAAATTAACAACATTTAAAGTAGCAGATGCTTCTCCCGTTGTATCTTGGAATTGTAACAAAGAAAGGCCAATAGATAATACACCACTAGCACAAAAACTCGTCAAACAACCAATCAAAATCATAAGAAAAACAGAATTACGCAATAGCCCTCTCACTCTTTAAAAAAGACTCAAGCCATTTTATGATTTTTTCCATTGTCGAATATGGTTCGGTACTAAATTCCAGTTTTTCATAAAATTTTAGTTCAAATACGTTATAGGCACTTATTTTTTGCAAGTCATCTGTCAGTATGGATTCTATACTTGGCAACGTTGCGCCCATAGATTGAGACAAATAATAGGAAATTACTTTCCAATACATATAAGTATGCTCTCTTGCCAAATAATTTTCCAAGGCATATTTCAGGTGACAACCATCTAAAATATATTTCGAATAATGGTGCAGCGGATAACAAATACAAATAGCATTCGTTTCATGTACGGGACAAGAAGAAATATTAATATTTTTATCATTTCATAATATTATAAAAACTTTCAGTGAGCAGATCTTCTCAATTTAGTCTAGACAAAACAAGAGTGTTTGCTAAGTATTGAGCAACATGAGACAAAGCCAATCTTACTACTAAAGTTTCCAATAACCTTTAAGTCAGATTCTGGATAAGCTTTTTTAAAATTCCCAACCCATATGTTTCTATGATATATAATAATTGGCTCATCTCGTCTGAATGAACAAGATGTAATTCTAAACCAATATTATTACAAAGTTTTTAGATCTTGAATTGCTCGTATCCTAATCTGGTATTCTTAAATCATCATAGGAACTAAAGATTTTTTAAGTATTTCAACTTTTATTAAACTTTATAATAATGTATTGGAATCTCCTCTTCACTGACTTCGACAATTATTTTTTCACCACTATAAGAACAAAAAAATTATCTTTGAATTTGCTTACTTTTAGAAAGAAAAATGAGCAACACTCTTCCTTAACTAAAAGAAATACGCTCTCTACCTTTTTCTTTATGATGATCAAAAACCTATTCTGTTACAATTTAACCATTAATTATTAGGATAAATATTCTGCGTTTAGCCTAATAAACTGTTATGATAGATGGTTTCTCTCTGTTCTAAAAATCAGCGCTTTTCTTCCTAGAGATATTCGTAATTGCTGTACAATCTTTCCCAAAAGACACTCCTTCAACATTGCTATTAACACGATCATTCTGAGAAGTTTTATACATACACACTGCCTTATACCGAATGCTACGTATTTTTTAAACTTATTTAACTAACCAACATCTTCTAATGGGCAAAATAAATTACGAAATTTGTATGCTTTCACAATTCGAAAAACAATCATATATCTCTCTCTAATGATAGGCGATGTGATTAGAATAAAGTCTTAATGATATCGGTAGAATAAATTGACCAGAAAAAATTGCCAGTACTGATGGAACCAATTTTATTTCATACCTTATAACTCTATCTAAATTTTAATCATTTTTGTTAAAGGTTCTTATGCAATTTTTTCTATATTTAGAATTCTTTTTCCACTTGTTTGCAACAAAAGATTAAGAGCTAAATTCACCTATGTTATAATAGTTCTTCTTTTGGTAAAATAGGGCCGCTTCAATCTCGACATGTAAATATTTTAATTCTTTAATATATTCTCTTCATAGGCTTTAGACTAAAAACACACCAAAACCAAAATATTTATTTTACTTAAATTATTGAATATTATTTAAGAAGTAGGGAAATGAAGTGATGCAAGAGTTAAACAAATTATTTAAAAGTTCAAATCTATCTACATTTTAGAGCCATCACGCATGGTAATAACAGTTGTCATTAGGTATACTAAATATGCTTGATAACTTTTCTGCTTCATGCTTGTAGGGAGTTCCAGATAGAGATAATACCAGAATCCATCCGTGAATGCTCGATAATAAAGCTGTAAACAAAATTATTTGCTTGTTTTTTAACCGGGTAAGCTTGATCCATTTTTATTCCTAAAGAATAACGTTCTATTTTGTGCTGTAAAATGCGGTTTCTGAAAAGTTTTTACGTTGATTTGGGGTAGGGGCCGTAAACTTCAGAGCCTTATTTTCCGCAGAATCTAGGGGCGTATTATGAGAAGTAGGAGTCAAAGAATAAAATCCTGTATGAGAAAGAATCCATTAGAGCCTATTAAAGAGCGTGTGATTACCCATCTCTAATATCTCCAATAGTGAGATTTTCTGTAGCAATTGCATATATGCATCCTACTTCTGCTGCAATTGATTTGTGTCTTGTATTGGCAGGTAGATGTATAATATCTCCTGGTGTACAGGTTATACGTTTTTCGCTATAGAAAAAATCTAACTCTCCCTCTATAATTAAGAGAGTTTCATCGACCTTGTGAATATGCCAATCGTGTATTTTTTGGGGAAAGTCTCTTTGTATCTCTATTGATCCTTGTTTTGGCATCATCATTTTTAATATATCATAGATATTTTTATTTAATTTAATTTTAGAAAATTTAGTCATTATCGTGCTCCATTATATGATATGGGCAAGGTGGGCATTCAATATTATTATCTTGCAAGAAATATTGCGTCCACTCTCTATTCTGAGGATCGACATATTTTCCTAAAAAGGGGGATTTTGTGATAATATCAAAAGGTTCAAGTCTTTTTCCTACAGCGGAGAATGCATTTTTCGCTTTTTGTTCTGTATCAAGCAGATCAGAAAAAAACACCTAGGCTGGAAAGTTAACATAAATGTAGAACTTTTTCTAATTATTCTGTTTATATGGGATGGGGTATTGCAAACTATAAACATAGGCTCGCCATGAAAGAAGAACTCCCATAGACGATTGTACATATTTTTTGTATATGCTTAGGTCATTCTCGGTTGTCAAAAGCTCGCAAATTTTTAAGCATAGACCAGAATTTTTCTCTATAAACTTCGATACTTTGTACGGGGGCAGGCTCCTCGAATGCAACAAAAGATGTGTTCTTTCCAAAATTTTTATAGTTATCGCAATAATTTATCAGGTCTTCCATCATATTTTTTGCGGTCAACTTATTGTAGAATCCAAATCTAAGCATATTTTTTGAGTATCCATTTATACTGAATAGGCAGGGAAAAGGTCTAATTGTGTTATTCATGGTTGCATCGAATTCTTTAAAAACGATCTGCTTCCATTTTTAATATTTATCTATATTTTCAATTACTTACGATGCTGAATCCATGTTTTCTTCCCAATTGTTGTATTTTATAAGAAATTGCTACGAATGATCCTTTCCAAAGCTGATAATTCATCATCACTGTGTCCCAAAATTGCTATAATGGCCGGGCAGGTATTTAAATCGATGGTTAGAGGGAGGGGCTCGTTTTCTTTAAAAAAGAGCATAAAATGAACCACATTTTCCCAAGAATGAAGCTTTTGCTGCCATACGTTAACATCTTTTATAATATGACCGTCGATCTCGTTGATAAGAAAGATAATACGCCCTTTTTTCTTAAAGCGACTTGGTGTTTGCGAAAACACGCCCGCAATAAGGTTAACGGAGCTTTCAAGTAAATCATCGTCATAGCAATGCGCGAATAAAGTGGGTGCAATTCCTCCGTGGAGGCGGGCTCCTACTTCGATCATCACTGGACCACGAGCTGTTTGCATGATTTCCATATGCGCGGGTCCATATTCAATCCCCAGCGCGCGAATGCATTGTTTTGCATAAGAGATAAGAGGGGCATAAGAGGGATCTTGAGCATCAAGTACATCAAGCGATTCATAAACAAAAGCACTTCCATTATGAATACCTTTTTTATATCGTGATAAAGCACATATCTTTATAGCCTCTCCTTTTACAATGGCGTCGATGATGTATTCCTCTCCCTCCAATCTTTCTTGGAGCAAATAAGTCTCGTTAGGTGTGCCAAAAATATTTTTCTGTGTCCAGTCAATCTCAGAAATCAACGCTGCTACTTCGTCACGGCTAGAGAAAAACAAAACGCCATCGCTTCCACCAGAATCATTTGGCTTTACCACATAGCCGCTGGGACTTTCAAAACCATCGAGAGTACAATTGTCTTTTGTAAGAATTTTTGATCGGATGTAAGATAAACCATTTTCACAAAGGCGCTTTTGCATTGCTGCCTTTTTCCGTCGCCAATCGGTGGTTGAGGGATTATTCCCAGGGCAATTATAATAAGCCGCCAATTGATCTGCACAATAAATACTTACCTCGGCGCCTGCTACCACAGACTCTATTGCGCCGATAGGAAAGCGTGTCTTTATCTCATCTACATTATGAAGTTTCGCTTCTGCCATGCCCTCTCCCTGATAAGAAAGCATATAGTGTGAAAAAGGAGCTTGTTGAGAGACAACACCATAACAAGCATAGCCTAATTTTTGCAAAGCAGGACCATAGAGGGCGCCCGTGGAGAAAGGGTCGACAATAAGAATAGTTTTTCTCATACTTTGTTCCGCTGCAATAAAAGGAAAAGAACATAAATAAAGATTATTAAGCCTATAAGGGGTAGAAGATAAACAGCTGCTTGAGGACCCATAAGGGCAGAGCTTGTAAGAAGACCAAGGATAACATAACCTGCCGATTGGGAGAGAGTATAAAGCATGCCGCTATAGCTTCCCACCAGCTCTGCTTGAGCCTCTGTTTTAGTCGCTTCAATCGTATGTTTGCGGGCATTAATTCGCATGGTATTCATTGAAAAGCCAATAAAAAAGCAAAAGACCACAGCCAAATAGAGCGATTGTGTGGTGCTAAAAATAAGATCAGCCACGCTCAACATAAGGGCTGGGAGAATAAATTCAAAGCGAGGGATTTTGATAAAAGCAGCCAAAAAAGCGCCTATGCCTGCAACGGCACTGCAAAGCCCATAATATTCAGAGCCAAAATTTTTCACACTCTGAAAAAGAATGGTTGCCAGCGTATTATAAGCGCAAATATGAAAGCCTATAAGTCCTATGCAGACGCACAAAAGTTTAAGCTTACGGGAGAGTCCATCCGCTTGTGGTGTAGGTGCTGTCTTCTTATCGGTTGTAGGTGCTGTGGTATCTGTAGCGTTATATTCATCGCAAAAGATGATATATCCGGCTATAAGGCTTATAATGATGTCAAACACACAAAGTGCTACAATCAAACCATTATAGCCGATTTCAGCTGCTGCCCCTCGAGGGCTGGTTGCTTCTAAGAGATAACCACTCAATGCTGCTCCCAAAAAGGCGCCAATTTGCACCACTGTTTGCATAATGCGGGAAGCCTTTTGGGCACTAATATAACCACTAAGCGCTAGTTTAGTATTATAAGTCTCGAGTGTGCTTAAGGTAATCAAAGAGAGATAGCCGATAGAGATAGAGACAGCGATAAAACCAAAGGGGTATCAGCGTAATGAAAAAGTGCAATCAATAAAAGAAGGCTATAGATAATGATCCGCCTTTTGTATAAATCGACCAACCGCAGTGAGGCTTTAATGCGCACAAGTCCGCTTTTTTTCAAAAGATAGGGCATAAGGGTGCCCAAAGCCATGGTTACGCCTAGGAAAACAGATGAGGATGTTATGCGATAAGCATTCCAAAGATTACTTAAGAACAGAACCATATCAGAGAGATAAAGCAGGACAACAAGCCCATAAAACCGAAACATTTGCTGTTTGTGCACATCATCCCCCCCATTTCGGAATCTCTTAAAACACGCAGTATTATAAATCAGCACACATGTTTACGAATAATGAATACACACACATATTACTGGGAATGTCAAGTTTTTTGATCGGGAAAAATTGAACGCTGATGTTTATGGTAGTGATAGCTTATTTTCATGAGAATGAGTAGCGATGGAGGCTGGTATTTTCACTGTGTCTCTTGTGGGGGGCTTGCCAATAAGGGGAAAGCCAGATAACGAACATAACTATGTCCTAGAGATATATTTTGCGCTTTCAAGTTGATTTTGTTTATACTCAAGGTTGAGGTTTTTCTATTGATCGTTGTTAGATGTTGTTGTGACAACAAACTTCGTTATCTATCAGAAACATTTATGGCATTAGCGCTAAGGTATGCAGTTGTATTAAAGCCTTTGCATCGTAGTCTTTTCATAGCAAGGTATTATTGGTTCAGTTTTAGGAGGCTTTGTTACGGCTGATTTGGGCGTCGTCGTTGTTTGAGGTCTTATTATAATATTCTTAGTTTCAGTTTATGAGTATACCGAAAGATATAGTGAAACATTTGATTCAAACGCTTTGCAAGGCATATTTCAATATCTCAGCGATGTTTTCCGAGAATTGCTCTGCTGCTTTTTGAAGGAATCGGATATTAAATGCTTATAGCGAGGGCAGTGGTTTGAGAAAGGATTGAGTTGATTTTATTAGATTCCTATGTAGTGCAATCTAGTATTAGCTCTTAGGAGGAAATTTATACTTAGATCTAACTCATTTCTATATGCTTACACAACGTTATAGAAGTAATCCTCAGAAACTCTACTAGAATTCGTTAAAAAATGGCAGGGTATGGAGTATGAACAAAAAATATATTTTTTACAAATACTTAATCTCATTTTAAGCTGTCTAACATATAAATTCATCTTAAAACTAAGTCTATATACCGCCATTTATCATAAAGTTAATAAGTTATACAAATGCGTGAGTATTGTGTTTTTCTGTTTAGAGACGAGTAAAAAAACACCTTATTAAACATTAAGAGATTTTAGACATAAAACAATTTAACTTATGGAGAGTATATAGACAAAATGTATCTTGATAAAAAAGTTTATAATTTCATGTGGTCTTCAAAGAAATTTTCTGGTTCTTTTATTGTCTTATGCGGGTTTGATGGGAGTGGAAAGACAACACAAATAAAAGAAATTTCTCGCCATTACTCAACAGAAAAACATATAATACAAACTTTTCAACCCAGTTATTGGTATAGAAATAATCCAGAAATTAGAGATTACTTAGATAATGGAAAAGCAATTGATCCGTTGCTTTTAGCACTCTTATCAGCGACAGATAGACGCAAACATACACTTGAAATTATTGAACCTTCCTTAGCTTCATCGCAAAATTTATTAATTAGCGATCGATATGTTTATTCTAGTCTTGCTTATTTTTATGCTCGAGAGCTTTCTGTTGAAAGTGTAGTTAAATTAAATCAATCTATTCCAAGACCTCATATTACATTTTATCTTCATTTGCCGCCCACTACTATACTGGAGCGGTTGCAGAAAAGGGATGGTTTAAACTTAAAATACGAAGAAAAACTCTCTTTTATTGAAAAAGTTTATGAAGTATACCAAGTTTTATCAGAAATAGATGAGCGGTTTATAACACTTGATGGAACTGCTCCTGTTTCTTTAATTCATCATCAAATACGACATCATATAGATGAAGTTTGTTTTTGATTATGAATAAACTAATTTATTAATCAATTTATCCACGATAGATCCTTCTTTATATATTCGTACTCTAAATTTGAAACTTTAGAGATATGATTGCAATAATTTAACTACTCAGGAAAAATATCACGTTATATATTTTAATTGGAAAATTAACTGTAATGGGCTTGTTTTAAAAGATTTAGAGAAGGGGAGTAGAAAAGTTATCAATATTTATCGTGAGGATAATAGTATGTTTATTCTTTTAGAGACGAAGTGTGGTGATAGAAGAACGACATGGAGGGATATACATGAGCATATTTTTGTGCACGGAATAATAAGGATAATGATGTGTGTGAAGCTTCCATATTATAAAATTGTTTCACATATGTATAAAGGTGTAGCTTCTGAAGAAAATGAACATAAAATATTAATTTTATTGTATTTTTATTCATAAATATTTCGTTTTCATAGAAAAATTAATCATATCACAGCACAAAGATTTTAAAAGCTTCAAAAAAGGAATTTTGCTTTCTTAAATTTAATGATCTAAAATCAAAATTGTAAGAATGCATGTTTAAAACAGGATATATCATGCATATCGACAGGTATTTATTTTAGAGGATAATTTATGTTCACTTCAAATTTGAAGGAACGCATTGCTTTATTTAAAAATAGAACTTTTCTCTATTTTACTTTGAGCGGCTTATTTGCTACATTTGGAAACGGACTAAATTATATTGCATTGTCATGGCTTGCTTATAATCAGACGAGTTCAATCCGTGGTGTAGCGTTGATGATGCTTTTTCTTTGGGCGCCTAGCATTATTTTTGCTCCTATTTGGGGCATATTGGCAGATAAATATAATCGTAAAACGCAAATTATTATTTCAAATCTTATGAGAGGTTTGGTAATCGTTGGCTGGGTAATGCTTTGGCATTTTGGTATAGACATTGAATTGATGGTCTTATCTGCTCTTTTGGGTATTTTTATCTCTTTTTATATGCCATCAGCTATTTCTTTAATTCAAAGTATTGTGCTGAAGGAACAGCTCATTAATGCAAATGCGACCATCGATATGGTTTATGAACTTGGCACTATCGCAGGTATGGGCTTAAGTGGATTGATACTGGCCTATGCAGGAACAAAAGGAACCCTTCTAATAGGTGGTATATTCTTTATTATTGCTGGTTTATTTAATTTTGCAATGAAGGTACCTAAAAACCGAAGATCTAAAAATCAAAACCAGCAAAACTGGTGGAAAAATTATACAGCATCCCTTCATTATTTTAAACAGAATCCGGCTCTTTTTGTACCTTATGTAAGCCAGATGATGATTATGACTCTTTTGATGACCATTCCTGTTATTCTCGTTCCTTATATACAAGAGGTTTTGCATGCGGATAGCAGGACCTTTGCAATATTTGAGGTACTTTATTCTATGGGCGTATTGACAGGTGCGTTTTTTTCACCGCTTCTTTGTAAAATTTTATCTATAAGGAAAACATTAGCCATTTTATTAGCTTTTATGGCTATTGGCCTTGCTATTCTATCTGTTAATACACACAATTTTGTTGCTTTTCCTGTTTATTTTATGATTGGATTTGGACTTTCGAGTTGGGCTCTTTCGATTTCTTTATCACAACTCTCTTGTGATCCTGAATACCAAGGAAGATTGCAGGCAAGTTTTAATGGTATCTCTGGATGTTTTATCCTCGGAGTCTATCTCATTATGGCAAGCGATAACAGTAGCATATCACCTCAATCGATATATTTTTTTCAAAGCATTTTTGCGCTTGTTGGAATACTCATAGTGCTGTTTTATAGACATGAAAAACAATAAATTACATTTAAGTGTGGTAAATATACGCTATTTTATAAACATTTACGCTACAGCATATTTCATATTTTTCTTTTACAGGGGAGTGAGAAAATGTAAAAGTTGGTGTTTAATGAATAAAGCGCAAATTGATGTATGCTAGAGAATATTCTCTATTTTTTGATAATAATCCAAAAGAATTGCTGCGTTTCCTTAATTCATCTCACTTTTGTTAAGAAGATGAAAACACAACACTTTAAATCTTCTTGAAAGTTTTTTGTTTAAGTACAGTAGAAAGTAAAGCGATGAGGTAATATCTTATCATATGGGGAGGATGTTGCATTATTTTTGTTTTTCAAAATCCATATGAAAAATTGTATCAATTTCATCTTCATTGGAATGAGCATTTCTGCGACGATTCAAGGTTTGTACAATCTCTTTTTTTAAAACAGCCTCTGTTTCACTTAAACGGAGAATACTGAGTTCTAATTCAAGAGATAAAGCTAAATCAACGCACAGTCTAAGCTCTTCTCCAATGTCCAAACCACGTTGATAGTCGTCATAAAGACCAACCAGTGTATCAGATAATTCTTTATCGCATAAAGAGGTCATACTTAATTCTTCCACGTTGCGGTTTTGCATGCAGTTTTTTTAGTATCACACTACTATCATCACTTAGAATTGCCATGTATTACGAACCTCATGGTTTTGTCAATTTTCTGCAAAATACGCGCTTTTAAATCAATACCTATTTAAAGATTTTATTACTCCAACATTTTGAAGCGCCCAATTGTAAATATGGATGGTAATGTGTTTACTATAGAACTTATAGCATTTAAAATACATTGCCAAAAGGCTTTTAATGTGCATAGAAGAGGAGCATTCTGGCGATAAACCAAACACCCTGAAATCTCTCTTGCCAATTACAGCTAAATCAGCGCTATTAATATATAAAATAAGCAAACATGGTTTGTAAACGTCTAACTTTTTAATAACGAGTGATGATCTCATTTTTTGTAGAAGACCGATTATTTTGCCACTTTTATACTGATTTTTAGACGTTGATAAACTTTTTACCTTATGTTGTAATGTAAAAACTTTGGGAAGTGTATTTATAGATTCTTGCAAAGAAGTTTAAGCAGGTTTACTAGGCTGTTGAGTGAGAGAACTTGTGTTGGGCTTTTTGCTTCTGAAAAAATATGACTGTGACTTTTGAGAAAGCAGTTGGCAAGAATTGGCTTGGCGTGCAAACTGATAGAGTTGGCAGTGGCGCGTTTAGCTTTTTCATTGGGCTGTGTCCAAATGTTTTTGACTTTGGAAAATAGGCTCTGATAGGCTTGAGTTTTGCCAAGGTTATATTACAGGGGCGCAAGCTCAGTAAAATACCACGGCGATCGCATTTTTTGTGTGATTGTCATAATTTTCGCTCCTGCTTAAACGGATACTGTAGCGTCCATTTTTGTGGGGTTATGTGTGTAGATCTTTGCCCAACATAAGGGGCAGTAATAATAGATATAAATCAATATAATTATTTAGTCAACAATTATATTGATTTTGGAGTGTTTTTTTGGCTCGTCCGGAAGCAAAACCTAAAACTGAGTTGGCAAAACGTTTTCGTGAAGTGCGTCACGCTCTTGGTTTTACAGAGCGTAAGCAGTTTGCTGAACATCTTGGTATCACTGCTGGCTCTGTAGGAACTTATGAAACTGGTATAAGTGAGCCTACAGCCTCTGCGCTTTCCAAATATCAAAAAATTTGTGGTGTTTCATTAGATTGGCTTGTAACGGGCAATGGCGAGATGTTTTCAGATATGGCACAGGCGAAAGCAGCTGGTTTTAAACCGCAAGCGATACCTGCTGGGCTGATGAAAAAGCTTGGACATTTGGTTTATACGACCTATCATGATGCAAAAATAGAGCTTTCTCCTGAAGATGTTGCGGAATTGGCAGCAGAGCTTTATGGAAAATTGCAAGAGCTTATTCAAAACCTCAATGATATGGAAGAAGTCGAAGCCACTTTGCCCCTTTTGAAATTACATTTAAAGCGTAAAATCGAAACTGAAAAGCACATCTAGAAACTTCATAAGATACGAATGAGCAGCCTTTTTAAAAAATAAAACTTTTTTGATTTTCTGCTGTGTAACCAAGTTTGGAATGTGAAAATTTCACGATCTTCGAGTCTTTTATTCAATCTGAAAAACGAGAAAATATCATTATATATTAATGTATTGCTCTAATAAAGATAAAACTACTTATAAAAGAATTACAGTTAGTAATACAAAAAGATTTATTCAAAAATAAGCTAATATAGCATCTATAGCACCATTAATATTTTTGGGTGAAGGAAAAGGATACTGATAACATTGAAAATATAATGGGTTATGTGGGGAAAACAGCTAAAAAACAGCTTCTTTTCGGTTTGTGGTATTTAAAAAATTTATACAACAGTAGGAAATACAATGACGATGTTTTTTTCTTATAGATAGGGTAACAGACATATGAGAGAGACGAACTAAGAGATATTTATAGGCGCGCTTTTGTCTTTTTATGAAGATGATGAGATGAGCACGTTGAAACTTTTTACAGGGCGTGCATCATTATATTAAGGCAGATTTCTTTCAAAGATATGTATCATATGTTGAAACAGCTTACCTCGCAGAAAAGAGTGAGGTCATTATGATAATCGTCATCCATTACATTATGCTATAAGTTAAAAAAACATAAATTTGTGCTTATAAGAACAGCTAATTTATTGAGAAGTATTTTTACAAATTTATAAAAATTATTTTTTGTACTCTTGCCATTCTTCTGATGCGCTTTATTTAAAAAGTAGAATTGCTCTTTAGTGAAACTATTTTTGTTAAGAGATAAATCGCAGTGTTTTTGAATGGAGATCAAGTTATATTTTCAAAGTCTTGTGTTTTTATTTATTTTTTAGCTTGAATCCCTCTAGCTAAAAGGGTTGGGGACTTTTCTAGATTCGATGTTGTTGCAAAGATTTTAGGGCGATGCTGTGATGAAGATCGCTATCGCAGAGGGGTAGTTTTTATCGTTATTTATTTGTTTTGGGGTGCGCAAACACGGTTTTGCCGTGAGGTTTTTGCGCGTTGTGTTGATTTGACTCTGTTGGAGGAGGTTCTTATGAAAAAAAAATATTCCACACCAAATTTAATTAAAGTTGTTTCGCTCAGCGCGGCAATAGCTACACTCTTATCGAGTGTTTCTCCTGTTTTTGCCGCCAATCTTGCCTTCACTGGAGGGACTAATCTAAGTACACCTGGTGCCGGTGTTTCCTATACATACGGTAGTCATGGGAGTGTTGTTTTAGCTGGTGATGATGATCACTGTGGTGTGGATAATGTTGTTGGTCGTGGAGGCAAACAACAAGCGTCAGTTACTAAACGAATAACTGCAGAAGAGCAATATAACAGATTTATCACTGATCAAAAATATGGTGATCGTAATCCTTATGGCGCAACTACTGAAAAGGTCACTTGGGGTGGTGATAGTTGGACAAACCCTCGTGGTGGCTATATGGGGACGCTGACTAGTGGTATCATTAGCGCGATGCCTGAGGCTTATGGTGTTTATTCTTTTGCTACCGGTTGTGGATCTGCAGCGACGGGTAATTATTCAACCGTTTTTGGTGCAGGTGCGACAGCAAAGGCAGGGGGTGCGCAAGCTTTTGGTGTTTCTGCGCTTGCAGCTGGAAAAGCAAGTGTTGCTATGGGTGTGGGATCAGAAGCATCGGGGGAGTCTTCGGTTGCTGTTGGAGGGCTTACAACCGCTTCTGGTAAAAATAGCATTGCTTTAGGGACTAAGACAAAAGCAGAAAAGAATTATGCAATTGCTATAGGCTCAGAGGCTGAAGCTCAAGCTTCAGGTTCTATTGCAATAGGGAGCAGGCTCTCTGACAGAACTGAAGCATCTAACCCTCAAAGAAGAGTAATTGCAAAGGCAGAAAATGCGATTGCTATAGGTACGCATACCTATGCTGAAACGGAAGATTCAGTTGCTATTGGTGCAAACGCACAGGCGCTTGTGAAGGATGGTGTTGCTATTGGTGGGGGCTCTGTTTCTAATAGAGACAAGGGCGCTAAAGGGTATGACCCTTACCTTGATGGTGATACGACAGAAACCAGTATGGCATGGGTGAGCACAACAGGTGCTTTTAGCGTTGGTGAAGTTGGTGGCAGGGATAACGGTACGCTAACACGGCAAATTACAGGGGTCGCTGCGGGTAGTGAAGATACCGATGCGGTAAACGTGGCGCAGCTGAGAGCTATGAGAGACGTCATAGCAGGGGGAGGGGGCTGGAAACTTTCTGCTAACGATATCGATCCGACAGATGTGCATACAGGCAATACCGTAGATTTTTCAGTAAAAAGTGAAAAAGAAGAAGGACAAGACAACTTAAAGATTGCAAAACATACTGAAGATAATAAGCATAAAATTGAATTTACTTTGAGTGATCATCTTAAATTGACGCAAGTCACCACAGGCCAAAGCACGATGAGTGATGATGGCTTTTTTGTTAATGGTAAAGATGGTTCGCGCATGACTGTGGATGGCTTTTTTATTAATGATAATGGTCCAAATATAACTGTGGATGGTATTGATGTAGCCAATCAAAAGATCACAAATGTAGCAGAAGGGACTAAAGATACCGATGCAGTGAATTATAAACAGCTGAGAGCTGTACAAGAGGCAACCAAAACGAGTTGGCAGCTTGCTGTTAACGGTGGAGATGCTACAGCTATTGGACCAAATGGCACAGTAAATTTCCAAGCAGCTGGAGACGAAGATAGAAAGAATATTAAGATTACAAAAGATAATGATCACAATGTCACATTTGATCTAGCTGATAATATTAATGTAATGAGTGTCACGGCAGGAGAAAGCATTATGAGTGCTGCTGGCTTTATGTTTACTGATGGTACTGGGCCGAGCATAACTGTTAATGGCATTCATGCTGGTGATAAAACAATTAAAGGAGTAGCGGCAGGGGAAGGCGATACCGATGCTGTAAATTATAAGCAGTTAAAAGACTTTACAGCAGGGATGGCAACAGGCTGGAAACTTTCTGTTGATGGTAACAATGTTACAGATGTTAAAGCTGGGAGTACAGTAGATCTTGTTGCGGGTGAAATCAAAAATATCAAAATTGCAAAAGACAATAATAGAGTTACATTTTCTTTGAATGATAATCTTACGCTCACAAGTGTCGCAACAGGCAACAGTATTATGAGTAATGAGGGCTTTAAGTTTGATAATGGGGGACCAAGTATAACTATTGATGGTATTGATGCTGGCAATAAAAAGATTACAAAAGTTGCAAAGGGAACTGAAGATAATGATGCTGTAAATTATAAGCAGCTAAAAGATTTTACAGCAGGGATGGCAACAGGTTGGAAACTTGCTGTTGAAGATGAAGAGCCTACAGATATTGGTGCAGAGAGTACAGTAAAGTTTGTAGGTGTTAACGCAGAGGATGGTAATGAAGAAAGTAAGAATATCAAAATTACCAAAAACGATGACAATACTGTAAAGTTTGATTTGAATGATATTGTCAGAGTTAAACGTGTAATAGCAGGTAAGGCGAATGTAAGTGATAATGGCTTCGTGATTACTGGTGGTCCTAATATGACTACTGGTGGTATTTATGCTGGTAATAAAAAGATTACGGGAGTGCTGGCGGGAACTGATGCTGAGGATGCAGTTAATTATAAGCAGTTGCAAGATTTTACAGCGAAAATTAAAACGGGTTGGAAACTTGCTGTTGAAGATGAAGAGCCTACAGATATTGGTGCAGAGAGTACAGTAAAGTTTGTAGGTGTTAA
>NZ_JBHINE010000017.1:23510-47907 GCF_042194715.1 Bartonella sp. CM120XJJH
GATGACAATACTGTAAAGTTTGATTTGAATGATATTGTCAGAGTTAAACGTGTAATAGCAGGTAAGGCGAATGTAAGCGATAATGGCTTCGTGATTACTGGTGGTCCTAATATGACTACTGGGGGTATTTATGCTGGTGATAAAAAGATTACGGGAGTGCTAGAGGGAACTAATGATGATGATGCAGTTAATCTTACTCAGTTGAGAAAAGTAGAAGAGAAAATAAAAGAAGTGACAGGCAATAGTATCGTAAAATGGGATGAAGGACAGAAACTTATCACCATTGGTAAGGAAAAAAATGGTACGAAAATTGATATCGCAGGTACTGATGGAGGGCGGATCATTACAGGTGTCAAAGATGGTGCAATTTCTGAAGCTTCAACAGAAGCTGTAAATGGTAGCCAGATTAATAAGGTATCTGGAGATATTGCACAGTTTTTTGGTGGTAATGCCTCATTCGAAAATGGAGTCTTTAGAAAACCAAGATATAATTTAACTACTATTGATGAAAAGGGTCAGGTAAAACAGAAGGAACATAATGATGTTGGATCGGCTTTGTCGGGACTTGATACAAATATCAGGCATGTTAATCATCATTTAGACCTTGCAATGAAGGACGTTGCTTCTTATTTCGGTGGTGGCGCGGGATATGGTGAAGATGGTAATTGGTACCCTCCTACTTTCAATGTTATCCAATTCAAGAATGATGGAACTTCCTCTAAGCAGCCTTACTCAAATGTTGCTGATGCTTTTGAAGGTGTGAACAATACTTTCACAGATATTCACAATCAAATCTCTGATATAACAGAAAATAGCCTTGTTAAGCAAGAAAATGAGTCAGCGCTTATTACCATAGGTAAGGATACAGGTGGTACAGAAATAAGTATTGCAAATAAAAATAATCAAGAGAGAACACTTTCTGGTATAAAAGATGGTAGCATTGATGAAAATTCCCACGATGCAATCAATGGTAGTCAGATTAATAAAATATCAGCAGATATTGCAAAGTTTTTTGGCGGTGGTGCAAAGTTTATTAACGGTGCTTTTGAAGGGCTTAAATATACTTTATCGGCTATTGTAGATGGTAAGGTAGGAAAGGCTAATTTTTATGACGTTGGTTCAGCTTTAACAGGTCTTGATAAAAATGTTCAAGATGTGAATCAGCGCTTAACAAATGTATCCAATGAGTTTAATCAGCAAATTGAAAATTTCTCTAAAGATGCTTTACTGTGGGACGATGAAGAAGAAGCATTTGTGGCACGTCATGAAAAAGATGGCAAGAAGACAAAGAGCAAATTGAAGTATCTTTTAGATGGTGAGATTGCTAAAGGTTCGACGGATGCCATTACGGGTAACCAGCTTTATTCCATGAGCAACCAGCTTGCTAATTATTTCGGTGGCGGTGCCAAATATGAGAATGGCAAATGGACAGATCCTACTTTTAAGATTGTTCAAGTCAATGCTGATGGTACGACTGTTGAGAAAGAGCACCATAATGTCGCTGATGCTTTTGGTGATATTAATAATGGGATGTCAAATATTAATAACCGTATTGATGATGTCATCAACAAGGTCGATACAGATGCTTTAAAGTGGAATGATAAAGAAAAAGCCTATGATGCTAATCGTGATGGTAAGCCGAGTAAAATTATCAATGTAGCTGATGGTAAAATTGTAGAAGGTTCGAAAGATGCGGTTAATGGTGGACAACTTTGGGAAACCAATGAACGTGTCACGGGTGTTGAAAAAGATGTGAAGCATCTTACCAACAGAGTCGACAATATTTCCACTACAGTTACCGATGTTGCTGAAACGGTTTTCCATATTGAAAACACAGTTAACGATATTGCTGAGGACGCTGTTCGTTATGACAGAGATGAAAACGGTAAAAAAACCAATAAAATCACATTAGCGGGTGGTGATCCTAGTGAACCTGTTATGATTGATAATGTAGCTGATGGTAAAATTGAAAAAGGTTCGAAAGAAGCTGTAAATGGTGGTCAGCTCCATGACTATACCCAAGAACAGATGAAAATTGTTCTCGATGAATCGAAGCACTATACAGATCAAAAGATAAACAATATCAGGATTGATGCGATTGATGAAGCTGTTGATCGGGCTAACCAATATACAGATATGAAGTTTGATGTTTTAAACTACAGTATTGAGAGTGTGAAAAAAGAGGCAAGACAAGCAGCGGCTATTGGTCTTGCGGTGTCTAACTTACGCTACAATGATACACCTGGAAAATTAAGCGTTGGATTTGGTACTGGTTTATGGCGTAGTCAGTCTGCATTTGCATTTGGTGCAGGTTACACCTCAGAAAATGGAAAATACCGTTCTAACATATCCGCAACAACTTCTGGAGGTCACTGGGGTGTAGGTGCGGGATTCAATATGACATTGAATTGATAATAAACAAAATACATAAAAACTTCTTTTCACCCCTGTCTCATGAGGCAGGGGTGAATTGTTTTTACATATGTAAAAAATATATAAATTGATAAGCGCTATAACGATAAATACAGATTTAAAAAACAGAAAAAACCTATACACTTTCAACAAAGTAAACTTCTTATTTCAAAATAATATAATGAGTTTTTTCATAAATTATAAGTTCATCATTTTCTTTTTTAATTTTTAAATTTAAAAAATCTGTAGCAATCTACAGATAAAAAAACCTTTCACTCTCTAAAAATCTATTACAAAACTTTCGAGTAAGACAAACATATACATCCAAATGCATTTCAACTTTACTGGAAGAAGTTATAAAAACACTATACTCCCCTAACTCTCCCCCTTGCAAAAAACAACCAATGAGTTTAAAGGTTAAAAAACCAATCACCACTTTAAAAAAATTACTTTCTTAGGAAATGTAAAAGAGCAAAATACGTTAACCATAAAACCTAAAAACACAACTCTCTATCTTTTCAATCAGGTACTAAATTTTTAAAGTTTAGAAAAAACAATTTTAGAGAACTTCATAGCGTTTAAATGTGTCTTTTTTGTGTTTATAGTTATTTCTTTCATTGGGGAGTTCATTATGAAAAAATTATATACAAAATTAGCAGGAAGTGATTTAAAATTTTCCCGTTTTCCTTTTATTAAAGTTCTATCTTTGACTTCAATAGCGGCACTTTTATCCAGTATTTCTCCTGCTCTTTCGAAAGAGCTTGATTCAGGAGAAGGAATTTCTGCAAACATAAGGAACACTGCTGGGATATATCCACAAAGTGTTATCTCTGTTTACGATGAATCTAGAAGTAATTTGGGTTCTTTCAATGGGTCAAAAAATAATTATATAAGAATGTTGCACACAGCACGGACATCACAAGTTAATGCTTTAAGCGGCTACAAAAATTTTTTAACCAGAACCCTTACCGAGGTAGGTAACAAGAATTCTCTTGCGAATACTTTAAAAATCGATAGCAATAAATTATCAAAAAACACATTAAGTTCAGAAGACCAATATAAGAAATTTATCGTCGATCCACAGTTTTTTATGGACAGTCGCTCTACAACTCAATCTTTCACTCAAAGTGGACAGGATAGAGTGGCTATTGATGCATCTGATTTCTCGCGAAAAGATCACATTGCAAGCATGACACGTAGTGGAGAAGTACAGCGTGATGTATCAGGACATAATGTCATTTTTGGTGAAGAGGTTAATGCGCAAACCACGGACAGTGTTGTTCTTGGTTATAAAGCACAGGCGGTATTAGATGAAAAAGATAAAAAGCTAGCGGCATCTGTTATCATAGGTTCTAAATCGGAGATCCATAGAGGTGGATCCGTTGCTGTTGGTGCAGATATCGTGTCACTAAAGAATGATGCGGTTGCTGTTGGTCGTTTTGTACGGGTGGAGGAGGAGTCCGGTACAGCTTTAGGCTTTAAAACGCAGGTGAAGGCGGCAGGGGGCGTTGCTTTAGGAAGCGATTCTGTATCCGATAGGGTTGCTGGTGAGTTTGGCTACACTTCTTTGTTGCAGGGTCCTGCACAAAACACCGAGGTGCAATGGAAAAGTACGCGGGGCGCAGTTAGTGTTGGTGATTATAGTAAGGGTATAACCAGACAAATTACAGGTGTAGCAGCTGGTTCTAATGTTACCGATGCAGTGAACCTTAGGCAGTTGAAGGACTTAGAACAAGTTGTAAGACAAAACGGTTGGAAACTCTCTGTTGGAGATAAAAATGCTACAACTGTTCTTATGGATAGCGGAGTAGATTTTTCTGCTGGAAGTGCTAACTTGAATATTACAAAGGGCGAAGATGATAATAAGCTAAAATTTGATCTGGCTCAAGATGTTACGTTAACAAGCTTAAAAGCAGGTACAAATACCTTAGACGCAACAGGTCTGGTAATTACTGATGGTCCGAAAATAACCACCGGTGGTATTGATGCTGCAAATAGAAGAATAACACATATTGCACCTGGTGATCTTAGTGCAGATTCACAAGACGCAGTAAATGGTAGTCAGTTGAATGTTGTAGCTACCCATATAGCTGGATATTTAGGTGGTGGTGTTAAATTTACGAATGGTCAATGGGATAATCCAAAGTTCAAAATTAAAACTTTCAACCCCGAGACGAATGAGATTGAAGAAGAAAGTTTTCCAAATGTAGCAAAAGCCTTTGAGGGTATGGGTAAGTCTTATGTAAATCTTCACAATGAAATTAAAAAAGCTGCTGATGATAGTGTCTTTAAATGGAATGCCGAATTGGAAAGTATTAAAATTGCCGCCAGTGAGGAAGAAAGTGGGCAAGGAAGTATTGCTATAGGTATTGGATCCAAGGCAAAAGGGGATGCAGGAATTGCGCTAGGTAAGCTTTCAAATGCATCTGGTGAAAATAGTATTGCGTTAGGTGGTTTTTCAGCGGCATCTGCTGAAAATAGTATTGCATTAGGTGGACTTTCAAGTGCATCTGCTGAAAATAGTATTGCATTGGGCTTAAATGCACAAGTACAAGCTGATGTTACTGGTGGTGTTGCTGTAGGTTATAAATCTTTTTCTCGTAACTCAGCGTCTGCTGTTGGCTATGATCCTTCCATAGATGGCAAGTCAGCAGATGATGGTGTGATATGGAAGAGCACTCAAGGAGCTTTTAGTGTTGGTGATACTCCGAATAAGATAACACGACAGCTTACAGGTGTGGCAGCTGGTTATGCGGACACTGATGCCGTCAACATTGCGCAGCTAAAAAAATTAAGAGAATTTGTAGCACAAGGGTGGACACTTTCTCTTAATGATAAGGCTGTTTCAGACTTTCAGCCGGGCGATAAGTTAAATTTGGTCTCTGGAAGCAAAAACTTTGAGATTAAAAGTAGCGATAAAAAAGACAGTATAAGCAAAGAAATAACATTTGATTTAGCACAAGATATCACATTAAACAGTGTAAAATTAAAAAACGTCACTTTAGATACAACGGGCTTAACCATTGAAAATGGCCCAAAAGTAATAGCGGATGGTATTGATGCTGGGAATAAAAAAATAGCAGGTCTTGCGGGTGGAGATCTTAACGCAAGTTCGACAGATGCCGTTAATGGTGGTCAGCTTCATACCCTCACAGATGATTTATCGAAGATTTTAGGTGGCGATGTATCCTTTGATGGTAAAAACTTTAAAGGACCAGAGTATAAATTATCGAATATTGATGAAAACGGTGAGGTAACAGATAAATCTCATACCAATGTTGGTTCTGCCTTTAAAGGACTTGATGACAATATCAAGAATGTGAACGCTCGCATTAAGGAAGTTGAAAAGGACATCTCTTCGAATAGTCTAAATTGGGATGGCAGTGTAGGTGATGGTGGTGCCTACAATGCTGCTCATGGTGAGAAGGATGCGAGCAAGATTGTTAATGTCGCTGATGGTAAGGTAGAGAAAGATTCACACGAAACTATAACAGGTTCTCAGCTTTATGCGCTGGGCGATAAAGTCGCGGAATATTTTGGTGGGGATGCTACGTATGAGAATGGCGTATTGAACAAACCAACCTTCAAGCTCAAAATTTTCAATTCAGAGAATAATGAAGTTGAGGAAAAAAGCTACAATAATGTAGCGGAAGCCTTTGACGGAATTGATAAGAATTTCCAGAGTGTGAATAAGAATGTGCAGAATATCGTTAATGACTTTAAAGAAGAAGTCACGAATATCACAGAATCTGTCCAAGGCGATGCTTTGTTGTGGGATGATCAAGCACAATCCTTTGTAGCTAAGCATGGGGAAAAAGATGGAGAAAAGGAAAACAGCAAGATCACATCGCTTGCCGCTGGTTCTATAATATCAGCTTCGAGCGATGCGATTAATGGCGATCAGCTTCATACAGTCACTGAGGATTTATCAAAAATTTTAGGGGGAGATGTATCCTTTGATGGTAAAAACTTTAAAGGACCAGAGTATAAATTATCGAATATTGATGAAAAAGGTGAAGTAACAGATAAACCACATAGCGATGTTGGTTCTGCCTTTAAAGGACTTGATGACAATATCAAGAATGTGAACGCTCGCATTAAGGAAGTCTCAGAGGGAGTTGCACAAGATTCTTTATCTTGGAGCGATAGCGACAAAGCTTTTGTCGCCCAGCATGGGGCAGGTGATGACAGAAAAGCAAGCAAAATCACATCGCTTGCTGTAGGAGATATTACGAAAGAATCGACGGATGCAGTAAATGGTTCTCAACTTTATTCACTGGGCGATAAGGTTGCAAAATATTTTTCTGATGACGCGGAATATAAGGATGGCGAATTGAATGTTCCTGATTTTAAGCTCAAAACTATCAATGATGATGGCACTGAAGCTGAATCAAGCTATAAGAATGTATCAGATGCATTTTCAGGTGTGGGTAAACTTTTCACAAAGGTTCAAACTGCGATCAGCGATGTAATCAGTAATTTGCTTGTTACGAAAAATGAAGATGTTATCAACATTGGTAAAGGAGTAGAAGGTAGTGAAATCAATATCGCAAACAAGAGTGGTAAGGACCGAACTCTTTCTGGTGTGAAGGCAGCAGAAAAAGCCAATGAAGCTGTGAACAAAGAACAATTTGATAAAGGTTTGAAGGATCTTTCTGATACCCTTCTGTCTGATAGTTCTTCTGTTGTTCTTTACGATAAAACAACAGATGATCAAATTGATTATACAAATGTGACTTTTGGTAAAGGGAAGGATGCTACACCTGTTGCACTGCATAATGTAGCCGCAGGATCGATTGCGGAGAACTCAACGGATGTTATCAATGGAGGACAGGTTCATATCCTTTCAACGGATGTAGCAAAATTCTTGGGTGGAGATGCTGAATTTAAGGATGGTGCTTTTAAAGGGCCAACTTATAATTTATCCAGTATTGATAAAGATGGTGTTGTAACAGATAAACCGCATGCCGATATTGGTTCTGCCTTTAAAGGACTTGATGAGAATATCAAGACTGTTAACGATCGTATTAAGGAAGTCTCAGAAGGAGTTGCACAAGATTCTTTATCTTGGAGCGATGGTGATAAAGCTTTTGTCGCACTGCATGGGGAAGGCGAGGACAGAAAAGCCAGCAAGATCACATCGCTTGCGGCTGGCTCTATAGTATCAGGCTCGAGCGATGCGATTAATGGCGGTCAGATTTATGATCTGAATCAGTCGCTAGCAAAGTATTTTGGTGGTGATGCTAAGTATAATGGTGATGGCTGGGTTCTTCCAGGTTTCAAGATAATGACTTTCCAAGAAGATGGAAGCTTTGAAGAGGAGGATTATGATAGCATTGCAGCCGCGTTTGCCGGTGTAAATAAGGTCGTCAAGAATCTTCATAATGAGATTTCAGACAACATTGAGCAAAATGCGTTGTTGTGGAGTGATGATGCAGGTGCGTTTGTAGCACAGCATGGGAAAGAAGGTAAAAAGGAAAACAGTAAGATCACGTTCCTTGCGGAAGGAAAGATATCAGAAGATTCGACGGATGCGATTAATGGAGGTCAGATTTATACTCTTCAACAGACATTTGCCTCATATTTTGGTGGAGGAGCTGGTTATGATAAGGACGGAAACTGGCAAGGACCAAAATTCTACGTTCAGGCCTTTAATAAGGATGGTACGAAAGGTGATAAAGAGGAGCGTAATAGTGTCTCTGAAGCATTTGATGTTGTTAATGACAGCATGAGCACTATCAACGATCGTATAAAAGAAGTTGAAAAGGATGCTTCTTCGAATAGTCTGAATTGGAATGAAGAAAAAGGAAGCTATGATGCATCTCACGTTGATAGTCAGGGCGTTAAGAGTCCAAGTAAGATTATTAATGTAGAGAACGGCAAGGTAGACAAAGATTCAAAAGAAGCTGTGAATGGAGGTCAGCTTTGGGAAACCCAGCAGATGATTACAGATCAGGTCAAGGATATTGAAAATAAAGTTACGGAGGGATCTGTACAATATGATAAAGATAAAAAAACGGGCAAAAAGACCAATAAAGTTACATTAGTTGGTGGAGATGATAGTTCTCCAGTATTAATAGACAATGTAGCCGATGGAAAGGTTGAAAAGGATTCGAAAGAAGCGATTAATGGCGGTCAATTAAAAGATAAGATGGATTTTGTGCTTGAAAGTGCCAATAAGTATACGGATGAGAAAGTTTCTCATCTTGTAAAAGATGGAGTTAGTGAGGCTAATTCGTATACGGATATGAAGTTTTCAACATTAAGTTATGCTGTTGAGGATGTTCGAAAAGAGGCAAGACAAGCAGCAGCTGTTGGTTTAGCGGTAGCTGGTTTACGCTATAGTGATATTCCTGGAAAATTAACAATTGCATTTGGTAGTGGTTTATGGCGTAGTCAATCTGCTTTTGCTTTTGGTGCAGGTTATACTTCAGAGAACGGTGATATTGGTTCTAACTTGTCAATTACCACTTCTGGAGGTCACTGGGGTATAAGTACAGGGGTTAATTGGATACTCAACTAATAAACGACTAAATCCATAAAATTGATTTGCCTTTTTCTTATTTAAGAAAAGGGCAAATTTTTTACTTTCTTCCAGAGCTCTCTAAAGCTATTCTAAATGTATGAAACTCCCGTAATTATATAAAATACGAATATGCCTTTTATTAAAAGAAGACGGTTTTAGCTTTTATTTTCGTATAGTTTTAAACGTATGCTTTATGTTGATATCATTAGAATTTTTCATTGAACGTCTTGTTTTTTAATGACAAATTACCTTGAGCATAGAGAATAATTCAAAATATTATGTTTTTTAATCAGTTTCCTTTTTTGTAGCTTCATAGTAAATTTTAATTTCTCCAAAGTGTTTTAACCTAATTGCGAGTATAAAAAGCAAATGGGGTTGGAAGTATTGCTTTAGGTTCCTATTCTAACGTGAGGGTTGATGGGGGCTATCGGGAACAACTCTGTGTCCGGTAGGGCTGCTGGCGTTTTTGGGTATACGTCTCTTCTGCAAGGATCGGCTAAAAACACCAAATCTCAATGGAAAAGTACGAAAGATGCAGTGAGTATTGGTGTTCCTAGTAAGAATATAATGCAACAAATTATAGGCGTAGCAGCTGGTAGCAAACTTACCGATGCAGTGAACCTTAGACAGTTGCAGGATTTAGAAGAAGTCGTAAGAAAAAAAGGTTGGAAACAGCCTATTGCTGGTGAGGCAGCTAAAGATGTGGGTGCTAGATAGTACATGCATTTTTCATCTGGGGGAAGTAACTTCAGGGTTAAAAGAGATGAGGACGATGAAAATAAGCTCATATTTAGTTGGCTAATGATATAGCATTGAAAAGCATAACATTAGGAGCAAAAACAAAAGTAGATGCAACAGGCTTAGTAATTACTGATGGCTCGCAAATAACCACCGGTAGTATTAATGCGGCAAGTAAACAAGTAACAAATGTTGTAGAAGGAACGAGCAATACTGATGCAGTGGATTTTTCACAACTGAAGGGAATAAAAGAACAAGTAGCAGTGAGTATTTTTGTAAAACAGGATACAGCAACGAGACACATTACCATTAGTAAGGATATAGATGAGGCATTTTAGTAAAAAGCTTTCATAAATCCTCTCATGAAATAAAAATCTTATTCACGAAAATAAACTGGCGCCTAAGCAGGTGATCAATAGGTACAAAATTATACCTTTTTCAAAGAGGTCAAAGCTAAAAACGACACACAACCTTTGATAGAAAAATGAAATCAATTCTAATATTAAGTATTTTTTTACCTTCCTTAAATTGACTTTCACGAACCTGCCCCTAATTACCCTCTAAAGACACTGTAGAAACAACAGTTTATGTCTTAATTTTATTTATGTCCTAAAACACGCTGTAAAAGCAGGAACACACAAGGGAAATAAGAAAGCTTTAGAGCTCTAGAGCGCACCTTTTTTGTGTTTTTAATCTATTATTATGAAGGGGGTTTTTATGAAAAAATTATATACTACACAAAATCTGCGTGATTTGAGTTTTTCTCGTTCACATCATCGATCATCATTGTTTAAAGTGGCTTCGTTGGGAACTGCGGTGGCATTGTTTTTATCGAATGCTTCTCCTGTTTTTTCAGCAAATATTGGTCTAACAAAAGCATCTCTTGAAAGTATGAAGAATGCTGCCGTGGTTTATCCGCAAAGCATCATCTCTGCGTATGATTACTATGATGGTGATAAGGAAAATTATTTAACAGCATTGAATGTGGCGATGATGCCAAAAGTTGACGCTTCTGATGACTATGAAAATTTTTTAACCAAAACTCTTTCTGATATAAGTAATGGTGATCCTATTGTGAATGTTTTGAGGGCAGATGGCAAAAACTCATTGGAAAGAACATTAGATGCAGGCGGGCAATATAAAAAATTGTTCATCAGTGCACAGAATGGTGAGAATACAGCGATTATTGATGCATTGAATCCTTCGCGCAATGACTCTATGGCTAAAATGCAGCGCGATACAGGACTGCAACGTGACGTAGTGGGTACTAATGTCATATTTGGTGATGATATAAAAAAGGCCGATAAACTCCATAATAATAGTGATATTACTGCTCTTGGTGCCAAAATAATAGTCAATGCTTCCGATGTGGTTGCTGTTGGTTATGGCGCGCAGGTGGATAATAGCTTTACTGTTGCTGTAGGTCATTTGGCGTATGCTGTAGGTAAAAAAAGTATCGCAATAGGTGGTGAAGGTAGAAGTGGTGATAAGCCGATCCCCTCTGAGGGGCGTACAATAGCGAAGGGCGAAGAATCAATTGCTATTGGACATCGTGCTAAGGCGGACAGGGTGGAATCTGTAGTTTTGGGTGCTTATGCAAAAACGACGGTAGATTTAGGTGTTGCGATTGGAAGCGAGTCTGTGGCTGATGTTGCTGCTGGCAAGGTTGGTTATAATCCTTTAACTAAAAGCTCGTCAGAAGATGACGATATGATATGGGCAGGAACACTAGGTGCGGTGAGTGTTGGTGATGCTGAATCACAAAAAACGCGCCAGATTGTAGGAGTGGCAGCTGGTAGTGGCGACTCTGATGCCGTTAATGTTGCACAGCTAAAATCGTTACAATCATACGTAGACCAAGGTTGGCAGCTATCTGTTGGGGGTAAAGATGCTAAAGTCGTTGGTATAAAAGATACTGTAGATTTGTCAGCTGCAAGTGACAACCTTACGATTACAAAAGGTGCGAAAGACAATAATGTAAAATTTGATCTAGCAGATAATATCACAGTGGAGCGAGTTACCGCTGGAAGAAGCTCTATAAGTGATGATGGCATTCTGTTTGCTGATGGGGCTAAAATAACTGTGGACGGTATTGATGCTGGCAATAAACAGATTACAGGAGTTGCGAATGGAGAAGAACCTGATGATGCAGTGAATTTTGCGCAGCTACAAGAGATAAAAAATCAAATAGCAGCAAATAGTTTTGTTAAGCAAGATGGTGGAGAAGAAGGTCGTATCACCATTGGCATGGCAACAGGTGGTTCTGAAATCAATGTTGCAAACAAATCGGGTGAAGATAGGACAATTTCCGGTGTGAAGGCTGCTGTAAACAATAACGACGCTGTTAATAAACAACAGCTTGATGGTCAGATTGCAGATGTTGTTGACACCATAAAAAGCAATAGCCTTGTTAAGCGAGAAGAAGAGACAAATCGTATCATCATCGGTAAGGAAATAGAAGGCACAGAGATTAATATTGCAAACAAATTGGGTGATGCTCGTACAATTTCTGGTGTGAAGGCAGCGGTTAAGGATGATGAAGCCGTTAATAAAAAACAACTTGATGGTGAAATTGCAGATATCACGGACAGTATTAAGGTCATTAAAGAAGCAAATAGTTTTGCAGTTCTTTATGATAAAGATGCAGATGGCACCATTAATTATAATAGTGTGACTTTGGGTGGTGATAAGACTACGGCACCAGTTGCTCTCCATAATGTACAAGCTGGTACAATTGCAGAAGGGTCGAATGATGCAATTAATGGCAGCCAGATTAATAAAATATCCACAGATGTAGCAGGCATTTTTGGTGGTGATGCGGAATTTCATGACGGTATCTTGTTTGGTCCGCACTATCATTTATCGCACATTTCTGAAGATGGTGTAGCAGTAACTAAGGACCATAATAATGTTGGTACAGCTTTGACAGGGCTTGATGATAATATCAACAATGTGAATAACCGCTTAACACACGTAGCCAATGAGTTTACTCAGAAAATTGAAGGTGTTTCTAAAGATTCTCTCTTGTGGAGTAATGATGAGCAGGCATTTGTAGCACAGTATGGAGAGGGAAAAACCAATAGCAAAATTAAGTTTCTTGCCAATGGAGATATTTCTGCTAATTCAACGGAAGCTGTAAATGGTTCACAGCTCTTTGCCACTAATCAGAATGTTACCACTGTTACGAATGATCTAGTAAAAATTTCTCAAAATACATCACAATATTTTGGTGGTGGTGCAGATGTATCTAGCGGTAAGGCGCCCACTTACACTATTCAGGGCAAACCACATAATGATTTTGAGTCTACTTTTAATGCTGTTGATAATTCTATCACGAATATCCAAAATCAGATTACGAATGCGACAAAAAACAGCCTTGTCAAGCAGGAGGAAAATGAAGGTACTATCACCATTGGTCAAGCAACAGGTGGGACTGAAATCAATGTTGCGAACAAATCGGGTGATGCTCGTACAATTTCCGGTGTGAAGGCAGCGGTTAATAATGATGAAGCTGTTAATAAAGCCCAGCTTGATAAAAGTATAGAGAAGATTTCTAATGATATTAATCTTACAAGTGCTGCTGCAGTTCTTTATGATAAAGAAAACGGTGCCGTTAATTATGGTAGCGTAACTTTAGGTGGGATAGATAACCAAGGCCCCGTTGCTCTTCATAATGTCAAAGATGGCATAATTTCACAAGGATCGCATGATGCAATCAATGGGAACCAAATTAATAAAATATCCGGAGATATAGCAAATTATTTTGGTGGTGGTGCCTCATTCGAGAATGGTGCCTTTAAAGGACCAAAATATAGTTTATCTGTTATTGTTGAAGATGGTCAGGTAGCAAAAGCTCACTACTCTGACGTTGGCTCAGCTTTGACGGGGCTTGATGCAAATGTGAAGAATGTGAATACGCATCTGACGAATGTGGTTAAAGATGTTAATGAAAAAATCACCAATATTACACAAGAAGTTAAAGGGGACGCCTTGTTGTGGAATAGTGATGAGCAAGCATTTATGGCACAGCATGGAGAAAACAAAGCAAATAGCAAAATTAAGTTTCTTGCCAATGGAGACATTGCTGAAGATTCAACGGAAGCTGTAAATGGTTCGCAGCTCTTTGCCACTAATCAGAATGTTATCACTGTTACGAAAGATCTAGAAAAAATTTCTCAAAATACATCACAATATTTTGGTGGTGGTGCAGATGTATCTAATGGTAAGGCGCCCACTTACACTATTCAGGGCAAACCACATAATGATTTTGAATCTACTTTTAATGCTGTTGATAATTCTATCACGAATATCCAAAATCAGATTACGAATGCGACAAAAAATAGCCTTGTTAAACAGGAAGGAGATGCAGATACTATCACCATTGGTAAAGCAACAGGTGGAACTGAAATCAATGTTGCGAACAAATCTGGTGATGCTCGTACAATTTCCGGTGTGAAGGCAGCGGTTAATAATGATGAAGCTGTTAACAAAGCCCAACTTGATAAAAGTATAGAGAAGATTTCTAATGATATTAATCTTACAAGTGCTGCTGCAGTTCTTTATGATAAAGAAAACGGTGCCGTTAATTATGGTAGCGTAACTTTAGGTGGGATAGATAACCAAGGCCCCGTTGCTCTTCATAATGTCAAAGATGGCATAATTTCACAAGGATCGCATGATGCAATCAATGGGAACCAAATTAATAAAATATCTGGAGATATAGCAAATTATTTTGGTGGTGGTGCCTCATTCGAGAATGGTGCTTTTGTAGGACCACGGTATAATTTATCTACAGTTTCTGCAGATGGTTCTGCGGGGCAGAAAATCTTTGAAAATGTGGGTGAAGCGTTGAGTGGGCTTGATGCAAATGTAAAGAATGTGAATGATCATTTAACGAATGTGACAAATAATTTTACACAACAAATCAATAATATTACACAAGAAGTTAAAGGGGACGCCTTGTTGTGGAACGGTGAAGAGCAGGCATTTGTAGCACGGCATAGAGAGTCCAATAGCAAAATTAAGTTTCTTGCCGACGGAGACATTTCTTATGATTCAATGGATGCTGTAAATGGGTCGCAGCTTTATTTTATGGGTGATCATCTTGCTTCTTATTTTGGTGGTGGTGCTGGATATGATGAAAACGATGATTGGAAGTCTCCTACTTTCAACGTAGCGCAATTCAATGCTGATGGCAGTTCTGGTAAGAAGAAGACCTATAATAACGTTGCCAGTGCTTTTGACGGTGTGAGTGAGAGTATGTCCAAGATAAACAAACGCATTCAAAATGTTGAAAAAAATGTCTCATCCAATGGTTTAAATTGGGATGAACAAAAAGGAATGTATGACGCTAGTCATAAGGGTAAAGCGAGCAAGATTGATAATGTAGCTGATGGTAAAGTTGAAAAAGGCTCAAAAGAAGTTGTAAATGGAGGACAGCTATGGGAGACGAACAAGAAGGTCACAGAAGTTGAAAACAGGGTAGACACAATTGAAAACAAGGTTGATAATATCCATCAACATATCCAAGATATTGAAATTTCAGTTGCAGATGGTGCGGTTAACTATGATAAAGATGGAGAAGGGAATAAGACCAATAGGATCACTTTAGCGGGTGGAGATCCCAGTGAACCTGTTTTAATTGATAATGTTGCTGATGGCCGTATTGAGAAGGACTCGAAAGAAGCGGTGAATGGTGGGCAATTACATGATTATACTCAGCAGCAGATGAAGATCGTTCTCGATGATGCAAAAAAATATACAGATAGTCGTGTAGATAATATTGTTATTAATGCCATTGATGATGCCGTTAATCGGTCTGACCGATATACAGATATGAAGTTTAATATTTTAAGTTATGACATTAAGAGCGTACGCAAAGAGGCAAGGCAAGCAGCGGCTGTTGGTTTAGCAGTATCTAACCTACGTTACTTCGACGACCCAGGATCTTTGAGTGTCTCATTTGGTAGCGGGGCATGGCGAGGACAATCCGCATTTGCTTTTGGAGCTGGTTATACATCTGAAAACGGAAAAATCCGCTCTAATTTCTCTGCCACGAGTGCTGGTGGTCATTGGGGAATAGGTGGTGCAATCACTCTGAAAATAAAATAATACGAACAACGAAAACAGAACAAAATATCCGCCCTTATTTATTGAAATAAGGGTGGATATTTTTTTACAGATGCACAGTATTTATCTAGAGATAAGTATAATATTTGATGTCTCTATAAACTTTGAGGTTGTAGAAAATCCTTATATACTTTTATTGCAAAAATATCACAATAGAATCCATATTGCTAAAAAGTCATATTTTTATGTTGCTATTTTCTTGAACAGTCTATAGTGCTACGAAAATGTATATTAGTAAGACTCATTTTGATAAAATAACTTTCAAAGGGGGGATAAGTAGTGCGTAAAGATAGAAGGTACATCACAGAACCGCACATATATCATTATATGATATATTAAAAATAAAAAGCCTATTATCCGAGGCGAGCTAGATTTCAAATATATTACAATTTCTTTTTACTTTACTTATTATTAACAAAACCATGCTTTCTAATAAAAATAAAGTCTATAATTAGAAAAGCACATAATAAAACCTTTTTCAAAGGAATTTATAGTAACGACTAGCAAGTAAAAAGTAATATTAAATATAAAGAACCCTTTTTAGTTAGAAAAAACAGCACACTAAAACCCTTAGACTCTAAATGTGTCATCTTTATGTCCACAAGACATAATTAAAAAACAAACATTTAGATCTCAATACAGAGAGCGCAAACAAAACAAGACTAAAGACTCAAAATGTTCACACTCTAAGCAATGATCCTCTACTCTGAACTCCAAAGAGGTCAATAATGCTAAAATGTGTCTTTTTTATGTTTTGGAGGTGTTTCTAAGTTTTTTCATTGGAGAGTTTGTTATGAAAAAATTATATTCCCCACAAGCTGCGAGTGAATTAAAACGTTCTCGTTTTTCTTTTGTTAAAGTTCTTTCGTTGGCTATAGCGGCTACATTCTTATCGAATGTTACATTTGTTTTTTCAGCAAATCCTGATTTTAGAAACACATTTCTTGAAGGTGTAAAAAGTGCTGGTGTCTCTTATCCACAAAACATCATCTCTGTTGCTGGTTTGAATGCTTCTGAAGACTATGCAAATTTTTTAACCACAATCCTTACTGGTAAGAGTGATAAGCGTTCTGTCGTAAATGTTCTTGCGGAAGATAACAAAAATTTATTGGTAAGAACCTTAGATACAGACGAGCAATATAAAAAGTCTCTAATTAGTCCGCGGTCGCTTGTTCGTGATAGCTCTACAGCCCAACCGTTTGCAGAGAATTATGAAAGTGCAGCGCCTGTTAATGTTTCTGACCTTTTGCGGGGTGGAACTGCAGGAATGCAACGTTCTAAAAACCACGTTGTTCATTTGGGTGATGAGATTGATGTGGGAGCAGGCAAGTGGGCTGTTGCTATTGGTGACAATACGTCTATTCATGCTGGTACGATAGATACATACGGTGCTGTTGTTATCGGGTACGGTGCAAAAACTGGTGACGGTTGGAGTGTTCTTGTTGGTTATAAGGCAGAAGCACCTCAAGGCTCATATGGTTCTGTTGCTTTGGGGCGGGGGGCAAAAACGGAAGGCCTTTTTAGCATTGCAATTGGTGGTGTTGGAACTGTTAGTGGAGGTGAAGTCCAGAATGTCGACGAAAAAAATAGAGTACTTGCAACTGGTAATTATGCAATGGCTCTTGGTTACGGCGCGAAGGATTATGCAGAAAAGGGGATTGTTCTTGGTTACAATGCATCTGCAGCAAAGGAGGCGCTGTATAGTATTGCTATAGGTAGTGAGGCAAAAACGTTTAATCATTATTCGATAGCTATAGGTCCTGAGGCACAGGTGGAGAAGGGGGGGAGCCATGGTATTGCTATAGGTTATCAAGCACGGGTATCAAAGGAAGTGGATGGCATTGCTATAGGCTACATGGCTCATGCTTTAGGCAAAGACAGTATCGCGATAGGTTCCGAATATAATGAATCGATTGGGCCAGACGATCATACAATTGCAAAGGCTGATTATGCAACGGCTGTTGGTTCTGTTTCTAAAGCTTTGGAATATGCTACGACTGCTATAGGGCATCGTGCAAAGTCAGCCGCAAAGAATGCTACTGCTTTGGGTTTTTATTCAGAAGCAACGGCAGAAGGCAGTGTTGCTCTAGGAAGCGATTCTGTATCTGATAGGGCTGCTGGTGTTTTGGGTTACACTTCTTTGTTGCAGGATTCTTCACAAAGCGCCGAGGCGCAATGGAAAAGTACGCAGGGCGCAGTGAGTGTTGGTGATTTTGCTAAGAGTATAACGCGACAAATTACAGGCGTAGCAGCTGGGAGTGAACCTACCGATGCAGTTAATCTTGGACAGTTAAAAGATTTGGAAGAAGTTGTAAGAAAAAACGGTTGGAAATTGTCTGTTGGCGGTGAAAATGGCGAGACCGTTCTTATAGACGATAAAGTAGATTTTTCCGCTGGAAGTACGAATCTCACGGTTACAAAAGGCAAAGATGACAATAATATAAAATTTGATCTCGCCAAGAGTGTCATAGTCGATAAAATACAAACAGGAAACAATACCTTAGATGCAACAGGTTTAGTGATTGCCAATGGTCCAAAAGTGATAACTTCTGGTATGGATGCTGGAGGTAAAAAGATAACAGGAGTGGCAAAGGGGACTGGAGCGACCGATGCGGTGAATTTTGGACAACTGAAGGAAATAAAAGAACAAGTAGCAGCTAGTGGTTTTATTAAACAAGATGCGCAGACGAAATACATCACCATTGGTAAGGATACAGATGGTGATAAAATTGATATTGCCAACAACAAAAATGAAAAGCGTACTCTTACAGGTATAGAGAGTGGCGCGCTCACAAAAACTTCAAATGAAGCAGTAAATGGTTCTCAGCTTTTTGAGACAAACGATAAGGTTGCAACATATTTTGGTGGTGGTGCTAAATATGAAGGTGGCGCGTGGACCGCTCCTAGATTCACGGTTAAAACCTTCGAAGCTGATGGTGGATCTAAAGATAAGGATTATTCTGATGTAGCGAGTGCTTTTGCAGGTGTTGGCCGTTCTATCACAAATGTAAAAAAAGAGATTACCAATCAGATTACTGACGCGAAAAATAATTCTTTGCAATGGAGCAAGGCTGAAGGTGCCTTTGTAGCGCAGCATAGAGAGTGGAATGAAAGTGACAAACGTCAAGACTATATAAATGAAAAAATTAAATATCTTGCAGATGGAGATATTTCTGCTAGCTCAGCAGACGCCATAAATGGCTCTCAGCTTCATACATTGGGCACTGGAGTTGCTACGTCTTTAGGCGGTAACGCTAAGTACGAGAATGGCGCATGGACCGCTCCTACATTCACGGTCAAGACCTTCGATGCTGATGGTAAAGAAGAAGGTTCAAAAGACTATACTGATGTAGGCTCTGCTTTTGCAGGAATTGATACGAACTTCATAAATGTAAACAAACATCTGAATACTGTTGTTAATAATTTTAATGACAAATTAAACGATATTAATAAAGAATTTCAAGGTGATGCCTTATTGTGGAGCAAAACTGATAAAGCCTTTAGTGCTATGCACGGAGAGGGGAAAGACAGAAGACCAGGTAAAATTAAATATCTTGAAGGTGGAGATTTAACATACAACTCACAAGAAGCCGTGAATGGTGGACAGCTGTATACACTGGGTACCCATTTAGCTAATTATCTTGGTGGCGGTGCTGACTTTGGAAATGGAAACTCAGCAGGTCCTACTTTTAAGATTAAAACTTTCGATACTGATGGAGAGGAAAAAAGTGAGACTTATCAGAATGTAGCTGATGCGTTTGAAGGTGTTAATACGGCTCTCACGACTGTTCAGAATAAATTGACTGAACAGGTTAACAATGTGATTACTAAAGTGGAAAGTGAGAGCTTTGTTCAGCAAGACAAAACGACACATCGTCTCACTATTGGAGCTGCGGTAGAAGGTAGTGAAATCAACATAGTCAACAAGAATGGTGCGTCTCGGATTCTTTCTGGAGTTGCAGCAGGTACTACAGATACTGACGCTGTGAATTTTTCGCAACTGAAAAAAGTTGAGAAAGATGTTAAAGAACAAGTAGCAGCTAGTAGCTTTGTGAAACAGGATCCTGAAACGAAACATATCACCATTGGTAAGGATACAGATGGTGATAAAATTGATATTGCCAACAACAAAAATGAAAAGCGTACCCTTACAGGTATAAAGGATGGCGCGCTCACAGCAGCGTCCACTGATGCGATAAATGGTTCCCAGCTTTTTGAAACAAATAAAAATGTTACGACTGTAACAAGTGATCTCAAAACAGCATCTGAGAATGTAGCCAAATATTTTGGTGGTGGTGCTAGTTATAAAGATGGCGCTTGGACAGCCCCTACATTCAAGGTTAAAACCTTCACAACTGATGGTAAAGAAGATGGTTCAAAAGACTATACCGATGTAGGCTCTGCTTTTGCAGGAATTGATACGAACTTCATAAATGTGAACAAACATCTAAATACTGTTGTTAAGGATTTTAATGACAAATTAGACAATATTAATAAAGAAGTTCAAGGCGATGCCTTATTGTGGGGTAATGATTCTTTTGTAGCACAGCATGAGAAAGATGGTAAAAAGCAAAACAGCAAAATCACATCACTAGCTGATGGTTCTCTAGTGGCAGGTTCGAGCGATGCAGTAACTGGTGGTCAGATTAATACCATGGCTGCGAGTTTATCAAAGATTTTAGGTGGTAAATCATCGTTTAGTGCTGATGGTACTTTTACAGTTCCCAGCTATGACTTATCGACAGTTTCTAAAGACGGTGAAGTAACAGATAAACCGTATGAAGGTGTAGAAAAAGCCTTTACAGGTCTTGATGAGAATATCAAGAATGTCAATCAGAGGATTAAGGAGGTTTCTGAAGGAGTAGCGCAGGATTCTTTGAATTGGAGCAAGGAAGCCAATGCCTTTGTAGCACGTCATGAAAAGAGCAAAGAAGAAAAAGGCAGGGCTGTAAGGACACAAGAAAACAGTAGAATTACGTTTCTAGCCAATGGTGAGATTACCGCTAAATCAACGGATGCTGTTACGGGTAGTCAGCTTTTTGAAACGAATAATAAGGTTGTTACTTATTTAGGTGGCAATGCAGCTTTTAATAATGGTGCGTTTACAGGGCCGACTTATAGTTTATCTGAGATTGATAAAGATGGTAAGATAACAGCCAAACCTTTTACCAATGTTGGTAGTGCCTTTACAGGTCTTGATGAGAATATCAAGAATGTGAATGCACGGATTAAAGAAGTTTCTGAAGGAGTAGCACAGGATTCTTTGTTATGGAATGATGAAGCCAATGCCTTTGTGGCGCGTCATGAAAAGAGGAAAGAAGAAAAAGGCAGGGCTGTAAGAACACAAGAAAACAGTAGAATTACGTTTCTAGAAAGTGGTGAGATTACCCAAAACTCAACAGATGCAGTAAATGGTGGTCAGCTCTATACAATGGGTAACATGCTTGCATCCTATTTTGGTGGTGGTGCTGGTTATGATAAAGAGGGCATATGGAGAGAACCAGATTTCAAGATCAAGCAGTTTGGTGAGAATGGTGCTTCTTTTGACAAGAGTTATACGAATGTAGCTGACGCACTTGCAGGTGTTGGAAGTTCTCTCACGAATGTTCAGAATAAATTGACTGAACAGGTTAACAATGTGATTACTAAAGTGGAAAGTGAGAGCTTTGTTCAGCAAGATAAGACAACGAGTCGTCTCACTATTGGTGCAAAAGTAGGTGGCACTGAAATCAATATTGCAAATGAAAGCGGTGCGGATCGGATAATTTCTGGTGTTGGGGAAGCAAAGAAGAATAATGACGCTGTTAACAAAGGCCAGCTTGATAAAGGTTTGAAGGATCTTTCCATTAGTCTTCAGTCTGATGATTCAGCCGTTGTTCATTACGATAAAAAAGATGGTGATAATGGCGGCATTGATTACACGAGTGTAACTTTAGGTAAAGGTAAGGATAATGCAGCTGTAGGTCTTCATAACTTAGCTTCTGGTCGTATTTCTAAGGATTCACGTGATGCAATCACGGGCGGTCAGATTAATGAAATCGGTGAGGATGTAGCTAAGTTTTTAGGTGGTGATGCTACATTTAAAGATGGAGCTCTTACACAGCCAATCTATAAATTATCGCACATTGCCAAAGATGGAAGTGTAACAGAGGGTTCGTTCCAAGGTGTTGGAACCGCTTTTGTGGGTCTTGATGCAAATATCAAAAATGTGAATGCGCGGATTAAAGAAGTTTCTGAAGGAGTAGCGCAGGATTCTTTGTTGTGGAATGATGATGTGCAGGCCTTTGTAGCACGTCATGAAAAGAGCAAAGAAGAAAAAGGCAGGGCTGTAAGAACACAAGAAAACAGTAGAATTACGTTTCTAGCAAATGGTGAGATTGCCGCTAAATCAACGGATGCTGTCACGGGTGGTCAGCTTTATTCAGTTAATCAGACGGTTGCTAGCTATTTTGGTGGTGGTGCTGGATATGAGAATGGAAAATGGAAAGCTCCAAATTTCAAGATCAAGAAAGTTAATGCAGAAGGTAAAGAAAGTGAGGAAAGCTATAAGAGTGTAGCAGAGGCTCTTTCTGGTATTAGTAATACAATTACGAATGTTCATAATGATGTGACCAATGTTGTCAGTGAAAGCCTTGTCAAGCAGGATAACGAAACGGCTCCTATCACTGTTGGTAAGGAAACAAATGGCACTGTAATCAATGTTGCAAACAAAAGCGGTGTGAAACGGGTTATTTCTGGTGTAGAGGATGCGAAAGATAACAATGATGCCGTTAACAAGGGGCAGCTAGATAAAGGTTTGAGGGATCTTTCTAGCAGCCTTCAGTCTGATGATTCAGCTGTTGTTCATTACGATAAAAAAGATGGTGATAATGGCGGCATTGATTACACGAGTGTAACTTTAGGTAAAGGTAAGGATAATGCAGCTGTAGGTCTTCATAACTTAGCTTCTGGTCGTATTTCTAAGGATTCACGTGATGCAATCACGGGTGGACAGATTAATAAAATCGGTGAAGATGTAGCTAAGTTTTTAGGTGGAGAAGCATCGTTTAAAGATGGAGCTCTTACACAGCCAACGTATAAATTATCTTACATTGCCAAAGATGGTGTTGTAACAGATAGTTCCTTTCAAGGTGTTGGAACCGCGTTTGCAGGTCTTGATACAAATATCAAGAATGTGAATCAGCGTATTAAAGAAGTTTCTGAAGGAGTAGCGCAGGATTCTTTGTTGTGGAATGATGATGCGCAGGCCTTTGTAGCACGTCATGAAAAGAGCAAAGAAGAAAAAGGCAGGGCTGTAAGGACACAAGAAAACAGTAGAATTACGTTTCTTTTAGATGGAGCTATTTCTAAGGATTCCACGGATGCAGTTAATGGCTCTCAGCTTTATTCCATGAATAAGACGATTGCGACGTATTTCGGTGGAGGTGCTGGATATAACGACGCAGGTGAATGGAATGCTCCAAAATTCACGGTTAAAACTGTTAAAGATGATGGTCTTACAGTTGAAGAGAAGAAGTATGATAATGTTGCTGAAGCTTTAGCTGATGTTGGTACTTCTTTCACGAATATTAACAAAGAGATTAATAAAGTAGTAGGTGATAACCTTGTTAAACAGGATACAGCTACTAAGGTTATCAAGGTTGGTTCGGAGACAGATGGTGCTACGATCAATATCGCCAATAAGAGTGGCGAGGATCGAATTCTTTCTGGTGTGAAGAAGGCAGAGAATGACAATGAAGCGGTTAACAAAAAACAACTCGAAGAAAGCTTGAAAGATCTTTCTAATAATCTTCAGTCTGATGAATCAGCTGTTGTTCATTACGATAAAAAAGATGACGAAAATGGCAGCATTAATTACACGAGCGTGACTTTAGGAAAAGGTGCAAAGTCTGCTGCTGTGGCACTTCATAATGTTGCTGATGGTAATATTTCTAAGGATTCACGTGATGCGGTCACAGGTGGACAGCTTCATATCATCACAGATGATTTCTCAAAGATTTTAGGTGGCGATGCATCCTTTGATGGCAAAAACTTTAAAGGACCAAAGTATGTCTTATCGACAGTTTCTAAAGACGGGAAGGTAACAGATAAACCGTATGAAGGTGTAGAAAAAGCCTTTAAAGGACTTGATACGAATATCAAGACTGTTAACGATCGCATTAAGGAAGTCTCAGAAGGAGTAGCGCAGGATTCTTTGAATTGGAGTAATGAAGCCAATGCCTTTGTAGCGACGCATGGGGACAAGAAAGAGAACAGTAAGCTTACGTCTCTTGCAAATGGGGATATAACTAAAGATTCACGTGATGCGGTTAATGGTTCTCAGCTTTTTTCAACCAATAAGACTGTTGCAACTTATTTAGGCGGTAACTCTAGCTATGAAGGTGGGGCTTGGACAGCTCCGACTTACGAGATCTCTAATATTTCTGCAGATGGTAAAGTGGGAAAGACGAGCTTTAATGATGTTGGTAGCGCATTTGCGGGTCTTGATACAAATATCAAAAATGTGAATCAGCGTATTAAGGAAGTTTCTGAAGGAGTAGCGCAGGATTCTTTGAATTGGAGTAATGAAGCCAATGCCTTTGTAGCGCGTCA
>NZ_JBHINE010000170.1:0-510 GCF_042194715.1 Bartonella sp. CM120XJJH
GGTGATCTGTAAAAGTGAAGTGGAAGTTCAAGTACGTGGAGGATTTGTGCTTTGTGGATTGTGCGTGTTTTTTGTCATGGTATAATGATAAATCCATTGAGCACCCCTATCTTTATGCTTCATAAAAGAGCAAGCGGTACTATCATTATATTTGCTAACTCGTGGGTGTTGGCTACAGCCCTTGGCACTTGAGACGATTCATAAGAGCCATTTTTATTCCTTCTTTAATCGTTTTTTATCCATACGGGCTCTCCCCCGCTTTTGACGTGCAAGCGAATGATTTTGATTGATTTAACATGGAAGAGATTTGAAATGAGAGAATCTTACGATGTTTTGAACTCTCAATCAGTATCAATAACACTAAATTATTTGTTATAAATCAATATATTGTCATGGTGTCGAGGAGTGAGAAGGGTTGGGGGGAAGTGTTTTCGTGAATGGGGCGGAGAAAGCTGGGATGAAGAGGGGTGTTTAAGCGCGTTGACTGGAGAAGAGTGTGTGGGGAATATT
>NZ_JBHINE010000171.1:0-510 GCF_042194715.1 Bartonella sp. CM120XJJH
AATCAAGGGGCAGGGGCGGTTAAGATGCGTATAGAGGCGGTGCGGCGTATTTTGCCTTCTGTTTGGTTCAATGAAGATAAACCGTATTGTACATAAAAACACAATAAAGTCAATAGTTTGAGTGTAATTATTTTATATGAATCCACTTAAGAATCCATACTTTTATGTATGATTCATTTGACCATTTTTTATATAAGATTGCCATGTATGAATAGAGCATAAAAAGCTAATCATGATGTGAATATTATAACGCATGTGTGCATTCAGACGAAATGAAAAGCCGATATCATTCATAACAGTTTATAAATTTTATGATACGTTTTTATCACTCAAAAATCGCATTGAAGTTGTAATATAGACTTTTTTAATTTCGCTAAATTTTTAGCGAAACTATTATAAGCTTATAAGTTTAATTTATAAAATTGCATAAAAAGATTTAAAGACAAGATCGCTTTTAAAACCACGGTATTTTTTTACCGGAGTAAGGAAATAAACAGATATGAAATTCAA
>NZ_JBHINE010000172.1:0-509 GCF_042194715.1 Bartonella sp. CM120XJJH
CTTTTTTGAATTTTCATGGTTAATATCGGAAACTGAACAAGGGAGCCGGCAGAAAAGGTTGTCTCTTTACTGGGCAATAGGTAAAGGGGATACAGAGGAAACCATTTGTGTATTTTTTAGAGGCGTTCTTTTCTGAAGAACTGATTTCTTTGTTTATTCGCACCTGTGTTTGATATCTCTCAATGTATTCAAGACCATTTCGTGACGGTACCCATGAATGCTGTAATATCAGCCATGTTTGCTTAATAAAAGGTGCAAGTTGGACATTATTGCTTTCATTATCAATGTTGCAAGCTTTTCTTTTGGCTTTTGAAATCGTTTATAAGAGGTATTTTTATTCATGCACTTTTTGCTGTGATGTGTGAGGAAATGATTTTAATGAACTTCATCCATGAATAGAGTTGAAATGAGAGAATCTTACGGTATTTGAGGCGCTCGTTTGGCCTGAAAATAAATGGTTCTTATAAATCAATATGTTGAATTGTTGTACTCAAGAAGGTGTATTCCTT
>NZ_JBHINE010000173.1:0-507 GCF_042194715.1 Bartonella sp. CM120XJJH
TTTTGCTGATAAAAAAGAGCACATATCGCAAGTTCGTAGTGAGGCTGGTAAAAAAGGTGCAAAAGCAAAAAATAATACAAAACAACATGTTAATAATTTTGCTGAAGCAAATGACAAGCAAAATCAAGCTATAAAGAACCAGAATAAGAATATATATAAAAAAACTAAAACTATCGTTTTAGCAAAAAAAGAAATTGATTTTGAAGATTTAGAAACAATCGATTTGGTTGACGAGCCAACAGAGGTTGCTGCTGTTGAAACCACATCAGAGCAAATCGAAACGTTAGAAACAAACCAACCTCCTATTCACGAGCAAGAGAACATTTCCAAAAAGCAAAACCGAGCGAAAGCTAATCGCGGTTGTCGATTGCCTGCGGATTTTGAACCCGATTACGATTTTGCCATTGCAGAGGGTTTGCCTCCAGAGCGTGTCAAAGTCGAAATCGCAAAGTTTCGAGATTATTGGCGTTCAAAAGCTGGAGCAAATGCAACCAAAATCGATTGGCA
>NZ_JBHINE010000174.1:0-506 GCF_042194715.1 Bartonella sp. CM120XJJH
TATTATTTTTTGCTTTTGCACCTTTTTTACCAGCCTCACTACGAACTTGCGATATGTGCTCTTTTTTATCAGCAAAATCGTTCAGCTCTTCTTCAACGCGCGCATTCCACAATCCATTATCTGTCTCAACAAGTTTATCATTCCTCATGAGATATTCGACAATAGCTGCAAATTTTTTCTGCGAACAATTGCAAGCACGTGCAAGCGTTTCAAAATCTTCTTTAATTGGTGCTTTTTTATCGTACATGCGAACGAGAAGCGTCATATAAGCACCCCTTTGCTCTAACGTCATTCCGTCTGTACCACTTGTCATACAAATGGAATCTTATCCATGGCATTGCATTAGACATGCGCGCCCCCTTCTTTTATTAAATATAAATGAGTGATCATAATCCCCCCTTAAGGCTGTTGCGTATTTATGCGTGCGCATGATGACGCGTAATCTATTAATTTGATCTCTTTATTTTTGCCTGTTTAAGAATGTGAATGCTGCTGTTGATGTTCAT
>NZ_JBHINE010000175.1:0-506 GCF_042194715.1 Bartonella sp. CM120XJJH
TTCATCACAAATGATCAGATCAAATTCGGGTAAACCATGGTCTTTTTGGGCAACCGAAATCACTTGGATTGAATGATAGGTTGAAAAGATGACCGTCATTGCATCTGCGAGGTTTTCACAAGCTTCTTTGGCAAGGGCTTTTGCATCCGTGGTAGCAGGGAGAACAAGATCTGATGTTTCCATACCAACAATATCCTCTTGGTTTTTGCGACGCTTGCCTACTTTCGTATCCGAACAAACCGCAAAGGAACGCAACGGGATTTGTGCATCGGCTGTCCATTCACGGATTGTTTGCGAGACTAAAGCAAGAGAAGGCACCAGAAACAAAACACGCTTGCCTTTCCCAGCAAGGGTTTCTGCTATCTTCAAACTGGTGAAAGTCTTCCCCGTACCACATGCCATAATCAGCTTGCCACGATCTGCTTCTTTTAAACCTTCACAGACTTTCTTGATGGCTTCTTCTTGATGGGGACGAGGCTCTTTTGTTGATTTAAGAACAATTTCTT
>NZ_JBHINE010000176.1:0-503 GCF_042194715.1 Bartonella sp. CM120XJJH
ATCAGATAACAAAAGCGTGAGGAAAAATCTGCACGATAGGCAAGGCTTTCTTCCGTGTTTTTACCACCCGTATCAAAAACCGCAATTGCTTGAAGCTTTTCGGCAACCTGTTCAAGCGCATCTGCTACGGGATTTTTACCATTATCAAGGCGCCCTGCACTATAAGCCGGTGCCAGTAAAATCCCAGGCTCCACACCTAAATGCCCTCTAGCATGCGATAAGGCATGCACACCAGTCAAAGCCGTATTGGACCCCACCATCTCAGTTTGTGTCTCAGCAATGGTTGATTTTTCTTCCACACGCACAAGGATAATTTGTGCCTCGATCCCTTGCGCACACACGGCATTAATGACATCAAGAGCCGTGCCTCTTGCCCCAAGCTTTTGGATTTTCTCACCCTCATGCGTAAAGACCAACACGGGCTCGTTGAGGGGAAAAACTTGGTTATCAGCATCAGGGGCTGTAACAACCGCTCCAATGGCGGTCTGATCAAATGTTGCTAA
>NZ_JBHINE010000177.1:0-501 GCF_042194715.1 Bartonella sp. CM120XJJH
TTGCTGATAATACCGCTAACCTGATCATCTTTTTCATCATGATGCTCCTTGTGTAAATTCATATTTTTCACATCCTATACGTTTCAAACTGAATAGAGCCTGAATAATTTTGGACTTTATTGTGAAAAACTAAATGAAAATTCATTTAGTTAAACCTATTGCAGATAAAGTAAAATAAAATCATGACAGAATTTTGATTTCAATTAATGTACTCTGCTTGAGGTTAATTAATAAGTTTGTATTGAAAGTACATGATTTTTTACTATTGGATATAAACTCTTTATTTATGGATACTTTTTATATCACTTGATGCAATATGAATTGAACAATAGATGTATGAATAAAAGTTATCATTTTTTATCATAGACTTATGATACTATGATAAAGTCTTGTTTTACTTTGTTTGTGTGATAGAACAGTGTCATATTTGAATATTCTCTTGTGAGGCTAAATAATATTTGAGTTCGATGTCAGAGTATAACTGTATAAAGATAATATATT